>NZ_JAFBEH010000032.1 GCF_016908645.1 Streptococcus loxodontisalivarius | reverse complement strand
TTCTTCTCGCTTTGAACGCAACAAAAGAGAGAACCAATTTGATTCTCTCTCGTGCTTAATTATTTAGTCAACCCACTACAGTTGACAAAGAGCCTAAAAAACGCCTGCTTACGAAATAGATCTATAGTTAACCTATAAATCCCTTTCGTAAACAAGCGTCGCTTGTTCTCTATTCATTATGATGAGTGTTCCCGCTGAGGAGAATTCCCCAGCGGTAGACCAGAGCTAGACTAAGAGGTTTCCCTCCATCATCATAACACTCAACAAAATTGATAAAAATTAAACTAGTTCGATGATTGCCATCGGTGCAGCGTCACCACGACGTGGTTCAGTTTTAAGAATACGAGTGTATCCTCCGTTACGTTCTGCATAACGAGGTGCAATTTCTCCAAAAAGTTTTTGAAGTACTGTAGTTGATGTGTACTTATCAGTAGCTTCATCATAGTTTTCAGAAGCGATTTCGTTACGTACAAATGCAGCTGCTTGACGACGAGCGTGCAAATCACCACGTTTACCAAGTGTAATCATTTTTTCAACTGTTTTACGGATTTCTTTAGCACGTGCTTCAGTTGTAACGATTGATTCGTTGATAAGAAGATCTGTTGTCAAATCACGAAGCATCGCTTTACGTTGTGAGCTAGTGCGTCCAAGTTTACGGTAAGCCATGTTATCCTCCTATATTATTTTATTTATCGTTTTTTAAACCAAGCCCAAGATCAGCAAGTTTGAGTTTAACTTCCTCAAGACTCTTACGTCCAAGGTTACGAACTTTCATCATTTCAGGCTCAGTTTTTTCTGCAAGGTCGTGTACTGTATTGATACCAGCACGTTTCAAGCAGTTATATGAACGAACAGACAAATCAAGTTCCTCGATTGTGCGATCAAGTACTTTATCATCATTAACTTTCTCAGTTTCTTTCATCACTTCAGTTGTTTTAGCAACTTCAGTAAGATCTGTGAAGAGGTTCAAGTGTTCGATAAGAACACGAGCAGACAAGCCAAGAGCATCCTCAGGAATGATTGTACCATTTGTCATAATTTCTACGGTCAATTTATCAAAACCATCATTGCTACCTACACGAGCAGGCTCAACTTGGTAATTAACCTTTTTGACTGGCGTATAGATTGAATCTACGGCCAATGTCCCTACTGGTGCATCATCTTTTTTGTTTTCATCAGCTGGTACATAACCACGGTTTTTAGCAACAGTCATAGTTGCTTTAAGTGAAGCACCTTCTGAGATTGTAAAGAGATAATGATCAGGGTTAACAATTTCGATATCACTATCAGTCAAAATATCTCCAGCTGTTACTTCAGCAGGACCTTCAACATCAAGTTCAATGATTTTTTCGTCTTCGACGTAAGATTTTACAGCAAGTCCCTTAATATTAAGGATAATTTGCATGACATCTTCACGGACACCAGGAATAGTATCAAATTCGTGTAATACTCCATCAATTTTGATTGATGTTACAGCAGCACCAGGAAGTGATGACAAAAGTACACGACGAAGTGAATTACCCAAGGTTGTACCGTAACCACGTTCTAGTGGTTCGATGACAAACTTGCCATAATCTTTATTTTCATCAATTTTTGTTATTATTGGTTTTTCAAACTCAATCATTTATTTACTCCCTCGAAACGAATCTTGTGTATTAGTGATATTATGATTACACACGACGACGTTTTGGAGGACGAGCACCATTATGTGGTACAGGAGTTACATCACGGATTGCAGTTACTTCAAGACCAGCAGCAGCAAGAGCACGGATAGCAGACTCACGACCTGAACCAGGACCTTTAACTGTTACTTCAACAGTTTTAAGACCATGTTCTTGTGCAGATTTAGCAGCAGCTTCTGAAGCCATTTGAGCGGCGAATGGTGTAGATTTACGTGAACCTTTGAAACCAAGAGCACCAGCTGATGACCATGCTACAGCGTTACCATGCACATCTGTAATCATAACAATAGTGTTATTGAATGTAGCGTGAATGTGAGCAATACCAGATTCGATATTCTTTTTCACACGACGTTTACGTGTTGGTTTAGCCAATTTCTTTACCTCCTATTTTATTTTAGATTATTTTTTCTTACCTGCAATCGCAACAGCTTTACCTTTACGAGTGCGAGCATTGTTTTTAGTGTTTTGTCCACGGACAGGAAGTCCACGACGGTGACGGATACCACGGTATGAACCGATTTCCATCAAACGTTTAATGTTCAAGTTCACTTCACGACGAAGGTCACCTTCAACTTTGATTGAATCAACTTCACGACGGATTGCGTCTTCTTGATCTGATGTCAAATCTTTAACACGGATATCTTCTGAGATACCAGCTGCTGCCAAGATTTTTTTAGATGTTGCAAGACCGATACCGTATACATAAGTAAGTGAAATTACTACACGTTTATCATTTGGAATGTCAACTCCAGCAATACGAGCCATTTTTTCTCCTTTCTATTTCTTATCCTTGACGTTGTTTGTGTTTTGGATTTGATGGACAAATAACCATAACACGACCGTTACGACGAATTACTTTACAGTATTCGCAAATTGGTTTAACCGATGGTCTTACCTTCATGTTTTAATCCCTCCAATTATTTCGATTATTTAAAGCGGTATGTGATGCGTCCACGTGTTAAATCGTATGGACTCATTTCAACAGTAACACGATCACCTACCAAAATACGGATGTAGTTTTTACGGATTTTTCCTGATACGGTTGCAAGGATTTGGTGTCCATTTTCCAATTCTACAGTAAACATTGCATTAGGCATAGTCTCAACAACTTTACCTTCAATTTCAATCACGTCTTCTTTTGCCACGCAAAAGTACCCCCTAAATTTCGATTTGATTTCCCCTGGATACAGGGGTAACAATTATAAGTCAGACTAAATCATTATATCATGACTCAGTCTAGTGTGCAAGTATGAAAATTTAATTATTTAAGTGATGAAATCACTTTCTTAACATCTTCAAATACATCGTTGATGTCTTGATTTCCTTCGATATCGAATACCAAGCCTTTTTCACGATAGTGTTTGATGATTGGTTCACCTTGAGCAATATTGACATCCAAACGACGTTTTACTGTCTCAGGTTTATCATCTTCACGTTGATAGTAATCATCCTCATTGTAGTCGCCTACTGGTGGGTTGAATACTTTGTGGAAAGTTTCTCCAGTCTCACGATGGATAATACGTCCACTCAAGCGTTCAAGCAAGCTATCTGGATTTACTTCAATATTGATAACACCATCAAGTTTGATGTTCAAGTCTGCAAGTGTTTGATCAAGTGCGAAGGCTTGCTCGATTGTACGTGGATAACCATCCAAGAGGAAGCCTTTTTCAGCGATATCACTTTCTGCAAGGCGCTCTTTAACAATACCATTGGTTACTTCGTCAGGAACGAGTTCACCTTTATCGATAAAGCTCTTAGCCAAAGTACCCATCTCAGTTTGGTTAGCCATTGCTGCACGGAACATATCCCCTGTAGAAATGTGAGCTACGCCAAATGATTCAACAATTTTTGCTGCCTGAGTACCTTTACCGGCACCTGGTAGACCCATAATTAAAAGATTCATCTTACGATCTCCTTATTTTGTTTTAAAATAAGCTCACACCGAAGTAATGAACTTATTTTAAAACAAAATAGAAGGTTGACAGCGTCAACCTGTTTTCTATTTTGTATTCATAAAGCCAACATATTTTTTCTTCAATAAGTAACCTTCCAATTGTTTCATTCCTTCGATACCTGTTGAAATAAGGATCAAAAGACTGGTTCCTCCAAAGGCAACTGCATTTGATAAATGGAATACTTGCTGTGCTACAATTGGCAATAGAGCAATACATGCAAGGAAGATTGAACCAACGGTTGCTAATTTCTTAAGAAGTGATGACATATACTGTTCTGTTTCTCTACCAGGTCTTACACTTGGAATGTAAGAAGAGTTCTTTTGAAGATTTTCCGCAGTTTTTTCTGGGTTAACCTGTACAAAAGTATAGAAGAATGAGAAGAGTACAATCAACAATCCGTAAATCAACATTCCTGTTGGTGTTGTATACGTGAAGATACCTTGCAAGGTATTTAACCATGAAATATTTTGATTGTTACTTTGTAAGAAGGTGATAATCGAGCTTGGTGCTGCAGTAATAGAACTTGCAAAGATAACGGGAATAACACCAGCTGGATTAACCTTCAAGGGAAGATATGAACTTGTTGGAGCCCCTTGAGCCAATTTTGTATATTGGATAGGGATTTTATATTCAGCCTGTTGAACATATGTTGTAAAGAAGATAATAAGCAAGGTTGCTAATACCAAAATACCAACATAGATAAATGAAGTTGTTAATTCTCCTGAACGGACATTAACAAAGTAATCTTCATAAATTGAACTGATTGTTGATGGGATTGAAGCAATGATACCTGAGAAGATAATCATTGAAACACCATTCCCGAATCCTTTATCAGAAATCTGCTCGCCCAGCCATGTAACAATCATACTACCTGTCGTTAGAATACCACCGATCATTAAGTATGTTTGCCAATTTGGTGTAGTAACAAGAGATAGGCTCGATAGTGAGTTAAATCCTGCTGTAATACCAATTGACTGAATAAATGCTAATACGAGTGAAATATAGCGAGTTGCCTGATTTAGTTTTCGGCGTCCAACTTCACCCTGTTTTCCCCATTCCACAAATTTTGGAAGAATATCCATTTGCAACAATTGAACAACAATCGATGCTGTGATGTATGGGCTAACTCCAAGAGCAAAAACAGAGAAGTTAGACATAGCACTACCAGAAACAAGGTTCAACAAATTCAGAAAGGGAAGTTCACTTAACTGTTCTAGACTTTTTGCATTAATCCCTGGAACTGTAATAAATGTTCCAAGACGGAAGACAAAAATGATAAAAAGTGTGAATAGAATCTTACTTCTAACATTTTTGATTTTCAATGCATCTTTTAAAATTTTAAAGAACATATTGGGTTACCCCTCATTAGATGACTTCGATTGAACCACCTTTAGCAGTGATTGCTGCTTCAGCAGATTTTGAGAATTTAGCTGCTTTAACAGTCAATTTTTTAGTCAATTCGCCGTTACCAAGAATTTTAACGCCTGATTTTTCAGCACGAACGATACCAGCTTCTTTAAGAACAACTGGTGTTACTTCTGTACCATCTTCAAAGACGTTCAATTGATCAAGGTTAACAAGTGCGTATTCTTTAGCGTTGATGTTAGTGAATCCACGTTTTGGAAGACGACGGAACAATGGAGTTTGTCCACCCTCGAAACCAAGGCGAACACCGCCACCGCTACGAGCTTTTTGACCTTTTTGACCACGACCTGAAGTCTTACCGTTACCTGATGATGTACCACGACCTACACGGTTACGAGTTTTACGAGAACCTTCTGCAGGTTTAAGTTCATGAAGTTTCATTTATTTTTTCTCCTTTTTTGTAAAATGCTAGCGCCTCTATGAGGGGAAAGGACTCCCCATAGAAACTCGCCTATACTATTTCAGATAAAGTCGCAGAGAAAGACATCTTCTGCGACTTTACTTTAATTATTTAACGTCTTCAACAGTTACCAAGTGAGATACAGCGTTAACCATACCACGGATAGCTGCGTTGTCTTCTTTAACAACAGAAGAGTTCAATTTACCAAGTCCAAGGGCAACAACTGTTTTACGTTGTTCTGGTTTGCGTCCGATTGGAGACTTAGTCAAAGTAATTTTAATTTGAGCCATTATAATCCCCTTTCTTATGCCAAGTCAGAAACTGAGATGCCACGAAGAGCAGCAACTTCTTCTGCACGTTTAAGTTGTTTCAAACCTTCAACTGTTGCACGAACGATGTTGATTGGAGTGTTTGAACCAAGTGATTTAGATGTAACATCTGCAACACCTGCCAATTCGATGACGGCACGAACAGCACCACCAGCGGCAACTCCAGCCCCCTCAACAGCTGGTTTCAACAATACTTTAGCTCCACCAAATTCTGAACGAACTTCGTGAGGAATTGTTGTTCCAACCATAGGAACTTCGATCAAGTTTTTCTTAGCATCGTCAACTGCTTTACGAATAGCTTCTGGTACTTCTTGAGCTTTACCAGTACCGAAACCAACGCGACCATTACGGTCACCAACAACTACAAGAGCAGCAAAGCGAAGACGACGTCCACCTTTAACAACTTTTGTAACGCGGTTAATAGCAACTACGCGCTCTTCAAGTTCAACTGCATTATCTTTAAATGCCATTATTAAGTGTCCTCCCTATTAGAATTTCAATCCGTTTTCACGAGCTGAGTCAGCCAAAGCTTTAACACGTCCGTGATAGAGATATCCACCGCGGTCAAACACCACTTCAGAAATACCTTTAGCTACTGCGCGTTCAGCAACAAGTTTACCGACAACAACGGCTTGTTCTGTTTTAGTTCCTGTTGAAACTTCTTTGTCAAGAGTTGAAGCGCTTGCGAGCGTTACACCCGCTACGTCATCAATTACTTGAGCGTAGATGCCTGTATTAGAACGGAATACGTTCAAACGTGGGCGATCAGCAGTTCCAGAGAGTTTACCGCGAACGCGACGGTGGCGTTTTTGGCGGATTTTGTTTTTATCTGGTTTCGAAATCACAATTTTCACCTCTTAAATGTTATCTTTTGTCAAACGACAAGTTGTAAAATGATAGAAGATCGCAACTCTGCAAGAAAAATTTGCAGTAGTTGAAACAATCTATTATTTACCTGTTTTACCTTCTTTACGGCGTACAAATTCACCAACGTAGCGGATACCTTTACCTTTGTATGGTTCTGGTGAACGAAGGCTACGGATGTAAGCAGCAGTTTGTCCAACAACTTCTTTGTTGATACCTTCAACAGTGATTGAAGTTGGGTTTGCTACTGTGAAAGTGATTCCTTCTGGAGCTTCCACTTCATCTTGGTGAGATTTACCAACTGAAAGAACAAGTTTAGTTCCTTGAAGTTGAGCACGGTAACCAACCCCGCGCATTTCAAGTTCTTTTTTGAAACCTTCAGAAACACCAACTACCATGTTGTTCAAGTTAGCACGTGTAGTACCGTGGATAGTTTTCATTTCTTTTGAGTCGTTTGGACGGTGAAGAGTAACTTCAGTTCCTTCAACTTTGATTTCAATGTTTTTGTTAAACTCACGAGTGAGTTCGCCTTTAGGTCCTTTTACAGTAACAACATTGTCGTTGTTAGTGATTTCAACACCAGCAGGCAATGTAATTACTTTATTACCAATACGTGACATAGTATTAATTTTCTCCTGTTAGATTGTCAAGCCACCTAGGTGACTAGTTTTCACGGGGTAACTTACAGCACTAAGGCATCATATACTCTAGTAATGCAAGTTTTAGATAAAATTTCTTTTGAAATCTTACCAAACGTATGCGATAACTTCTCCACCAACGTTCTTTTGACGAGCTTCTTTATCTGTCAAAAGACCTTCTGATGTAGAAATGATTGCAATTCCAAGTCCATTAAGAACTTTAGGAATATCTTCACGTTTTGAGTAAACACGAAGACCTGGTTTTGAAACACGTTTCAAGTTAGTGATAACACGTTCACCGTTTTGTCCGTATTTAAGGAATACGCGGATGATACCTTGTTTGTCATCTTCGATAACTTCGATGTTTTTTACAAAACCTTCGCGTTTAAGGATTTCAGCAATCCCTTTTTTGATGTTTGATGCAGGTACTTCAAGTACTTCGTGTTTAGCTTGGTTAGCGTTACGAATACGTGTCAAAAAGTCTGCAATTGGGTCAGTCATAACCATTGTTAATTTCTCCTCTTACTAGTAGTTTGAAGTTTTCACTTGCTAGTTAATGCCCCTCAAGGGGTTCAGTTTTAAAACTGATTTGAACTAGAGCAAAGCTTCCGCCAAAAAGAGAAACTTGCTTAGACACATATATCTCTAAGTTAAGTTTCTAATTTCAACTTTAGTTTCTATGCTCTTTGCGTCAAATTACCAAGATGCTTTAGTAACACCTGGGATTTGACCTTTGTAAGCCAATTCACGGAAGCAAACACGGCAAAGTTTGAATTTGCGGTAAACTGAGTGTGGACGTCCACATTTTTCGCAACGTGTGTAAGCTTGCGTAGAGAACTTCGCTGGGCGTTTGTTCTTAGCAATCATTGATTTTTTAGCCAATTTATTTACCTCCTAGATTATTTTGCAAAAGGCATTCCAAGGCCTTTAAGCAATTCACGACCTTCTTCGTCAGTGTTAGCAGTAGTTACGATAACGATATCCATACCACGTACTTTATCAACATCATCAAAGTTGATTTCTGGGAAGATAAGTTGTTCTTTAACACCAAGAGTGTAGTTACCACGTCCGTCGAATGATTTAGTTGGAACACCGTGGAAGTCACGAACACGTGGAAGTGAAACTGACACCAATTTGTCCAAGAATTCATACATACGTTCACCACGAAGGGTAACTTTAGCACCGATCGCTACACCTTCACGAAGACGGAAGCCGGCGATTGATTTCTTAGCTTTAGTAATCAATGGTTTTTGACCTGAGATGATTGCCAATTCAGCAGCAGCTTTCTCAAGGTTTTTAGCGTTATTTACAGCATCACCAACACCCATGTTAAGAACGATTTTCTCAACTTTTGGCACAGCCATAACTGAAGAATAGTTAAATTTTTCAGTCAAAGCAGGAATTACTTCGTTAGTGTATTTTTCTTTTAAGCGGTTAGCCATTTATACTTTCTCCTTTCCTTCGTGATTAATCAAGCACTTCGCCTGATTTTTTGTTGTAACGAACTTTTTTGCCGTCAACAACTTTGTAACCTACACGTCCTGCAACACCGTTCTTGTCAAGAACTTGAACGTTTGATGCGTGGATTGGTGCTTCTTTTTCCACGATAGCACCTTGAGGGTTTTCTGCGTTTGGACGTTGGTGTTTCTTGATGATACCAACACCTTCAACAACAACTTTGTTTACTTTTGGAAGAGCTTTAAGAACTACAGCTTCAACGCCTTTGTCCTTACCAGCAATAACGCGAACTTTGTCGCCTTTTTTTACAAACATGTGAGTTTTTCTCCTATTAATTTCTTACGCCCTATGGGCACCCTAGCAAATGCTAGGGGACTTAGTTTGTGTATTGATTAAAGTACTTCTGGTGCAAGTGAAACGATCTTCATGTAACCACCGTCACGCAATTCACGTGCAACTGGGCCGAAGATACGAGTTCCGCGAGGAGTTTTGTCATCACGGATGATTACTGCAGCGTTGTCGTCAAATTTGATATATGAACCGTCTGGACGGCGAGCACCAGTTTTTGTACGAACGATAACAGCTTTCACAACGTCACCTTTTTTAACAGCTCCACCTGGTGTAGCTTGTTTAACTGAAGCAACGATTACGTCACCGATGTTAGCGAATTTACGTCCTGAACCACCAAGAACTTTGATAGTCAAGATCTCACGAGCACCGCTATTATCAGCAACTTTCAAGCGAGTTTCTTGTTGAATCATTTCAATTTTCTCCTTTTAGTTTGATTAGATAATAACAGCTTCTTCCACAACTTCTACAAGACGGAAGCGTTTTGTAGCTGAAAGTGGACGAGTTTCCATGATACGAACGATATCGCCTGTTTTAGCAACGTTGTTTTCATCATGTGCTTTGTATTTTTTAGAATAGTTGATACGTTTACCATAGACTGGGTGGTTACGTTTTGTTTCAACTACAACAGTGATTGTTTTATCCATCTTGTCAGATACTACACGTCCAACAAGAGTTTTACGTTGATTACGTTCCATTATTTAGAATACTCCTTTCCCAATCTATTATTTAGCTTCAGATTGCACAGTTTTAACACGTGCAATTTGTTTTTTAACTTCGTTCAAACGAGCAGTTTGATCAAGTTGACCTGCTGCAGCTTGGAAACGAAGGTCGAAAAGTTCTTTCTTAAGTTCGTTTTCTTTTTTCGCAAGCTCTTCTTGAGACAAGCCACGAAGCTCAGCAACAAACTTTTTGATTTCTTCAAGTTTCATGTCTTCTCCTTATTCTGCGTCGCGTTTTACGAATTTAACTTTAACTGGCAATTTGTGGCCTGCAAGACGGAAAGCTTCACGTGCAACTTCTTCAGATACACCTGCAACTTCAAACATCACTTTACCACGTTTAACTGGTGCTACCCAACCTTCAGGTGCCCCTTTACCAGAACCCATACGAACCCCGATAGCTTTAGCTGTGTATGATTTGTGTGGGAAGATTTTGATCCAAACTTTACCACCACGTTTCATGTAACGAGTCATTGCGATACGGGCAGCTTCGATTTGGCGGTTAGTGATCCAGTGACTTGTAGTCGCTTGAAGACCGTATTCACCGAAGTCTACTTGTTTACCACCTTTTGCTTCACCGCGCATTTTTCCGCGGAACTCACGACGGTGTTTAACACGTTTAGGTACTAACATTTGTTATTTGCCTCCTTTAGTGTTTTTACGAGCTGGGAGAACTTCACCACGGTAGATCCATACTTTAACACCAAGTTTACCGTATGTAGTGTCTGCTTCTTCCCAAGCGTAGTCGATATCTGCACGAAGTGTGTGAAGTGGAACTGTACCTTCTGAGTATCCTTCTGCCCGGGCAATATCTGCACCGTTCAAACGACCTGATACTTGAGTTTTGATTCCTTTAGCTCCAGCACGCATAGCACGTTGGATTGCTTGTTTTTGTGCACGACGGAAAGCAACACGTTGCTCAAGTTGACGAGCAATGCTTTCACCTACAAGGTGAGCGTCCAAATCAGGTTGTTTGATTTCAACGATGTTGATGTGAACTTGTTTTCCAGTCAATTTGTTAAGTTGAGCGCGAAGAGCGTCAACGTTTGATCCACCTTTACCGATAACCATACCTGGTTTAGCAGTGTGAAGTGAAACGATTACTTTGTTTACAGCACGTTCGATTTCGATTTGTGAAACTGAAGCGTCTGCCAATTCTTTTTGAATGAATTTGCGGATTGCCAAATCTTCGTGAAGGTAATCTGCGTATTCTTTTTCAGCATACCATTTCGCATCCCAGTCACGGATGATCCCGACACGCATACCAATTGGATGTACTTTTTGACCCACGAGTTTACCTCCTTATTTTTCTGACACAACAACTGTTACGTGTGTTGTGCGTTTGTTGATTGGTGAAGCTGAACCTTTCGCACGTGGACGGAAACGTTTCATTGTTGGTCCTTCGTTTGCGAAAGTTTCTGATACTACCAAGTTAGCTTTTTCCAAACCAAAGTTGTTTTCTGCGTTAGCGATAGCTGAGTTAAGAGTTTTCTCAACAACGCGAGCTGCTTTGTTTGGAGTGAATTTCAAGATTGCGATTGCGTCAGCAACGTTTTTCCCGCGGATAAGATCAAGTACAAGACGTGTTTTACGAGGTGAAACGCGGACTGTACGAGCCATTGCTTTAGCTGAAGTAATTTCTGCCATTGTGTCCTCCTCCTATTAACGACGTGTTTTCTTATCGTCAGCTGCGTGACCTTTGTAAGTACGTGTTGGTGCAAATTCACCAAGTTTGTGACCTACCATGTCTTCTTGGATGTAAACTGGTACGTGTTTACGTCCATCATAAACTGCGATTGTGTATCCGATGAAACTTGGGAAGATCGTTGAACGACGTGACCAAGTTTTAATTACTTTTTTCTTTTCGTCATTTGCTTGAGCTTCAACTTTTTTCATCAAATGCTCATCGACGAAAGGTCCTTTTTTAAGACTACGTCCCATTTTGTAGTATTCTCCTTTAATGATTAAACCACAGCGGCTTGCGCACCTAATGCGCTACCGAGTTGGCGGATAGTTATTAGACTAAGCGACTAGCTTATTTTTCGTTACGACGACGAACGATAAGTTTGTCTGATTTAGCTTTCTTGTTACGAGTTTTAAGACCAAGCGCAGGTTTACCCCATGGAGTAGATGGCGCTTTACGTCCAACTGGTGCTTTACCTTCACCACCACCGTGTGGGTGATCGTTAGGGTTCATTACAGAACCGCGAACTGTAGGACGGATACCCATCCAACGGCTACGTCCAGCTTTACCAATGTTAACAAGTGATTGTTGTTCGTTACCAACTGTACCGATTGTAGCACGGCAAGTTCCAAGAATCATACGAACTTCGCCTGATTGAAGACGAACAAGAACGTATTTACCTTCTTGACCCAAAACTTGAGCTGAAGCACCAGCGGCACGGATAAGTTCTGCACCTTTACCTGGTTGAAGCTCGATGTTGTGGATAACTGTACCAACTGGGATATTTGCAAGTGGAAGTGCGTTACCAACTTTAATATCCGCATCTGGACCTGAAACGATACGTTGACCTACTTCAAGACCTTTAGGTGCAATGATGTAAGCTTTCACACCGTCAGTGTAGTGTACAAGTGCGATGTTAGCAGTACGGTTTGGATCGTACTCGATAGTTTTAACAACTGCTTCAACACCGTCTTTGTTACGTTTGAAATCGATCAAACGGTAGTGACGTTTGTGACCGCCACCTTGGTGACGAACAGTGATACGACCGTTGTTGTTACGACCAGCTTTGCTTTTCAATGAAACAAGCAATGATTTCTCAGGAGTGCTTGTAGTGATTTCAGCGAAGTCCAAAGAAGTCATGTTACGACGGCCATTTGTCGTTGGTTTATAAACTTTAATACCCACGTTAATTCTCCTTTGTCTTATTCAGCTTCAGTCGCAAACAACTCGATTGCTTTTGAATCAGCTGTAAGAGTGATGATAGCTTTTTTAGTTTTTGAAGTGAAACCTGTGTAACGACCAACACGTTTTTGTTTTGGTTTTACAGTTACAGTGTTTACGTTTGCAACTTTTACTCCTTCAAAAGCAGCTTCAACAGCTTGTTTGATCAAGAGTTTGTGTGCACGTGTATCAACTTCAAATGTGTATTTGCCTGCTTCAAGAGCAACCATTGATTTCTCAGTGATAACAGGTTTTTTGATTACGTCATACAAATTCATTATGCAAGAACCTCCTCGATTGTAGAGATTGCTTCTTTAGTTACAAGAAGTTTATCTGCGTTCACGATGTCAAGAACACTTGCAGTTGCTGCAGTTGCAACAGTAACGTTTGCAAGGTTACGAGCTGAAAGTTCAGCGAATTTGTTTCCTTCTTCAACGATAACAAGTACTTTTGAGTCGATGCTAAGAGCTGAAAGAACGTTTGCGAATTCAGCAGTTTTTGGAGCTGCAAATGAAAGAGCATCAACAGCTACAAATTTATCTTCAGCAACTTTAGCTGAGTAAACTGATTTCAAAGCAAGGCGACGAACTTTTTGTGGAAGTTTGTATCCGTATGAACGTGGAGTTGGTCCGAAGACAACACCACCACCACGCCATTGTGGTGAGCGGATAGAACCTTGACGAGCACGTCCAGTTCCTTTTTGACGCCATGGTTTACGTCCACCACCTGATACTGCTGAACGGTTTTTAACCGCGTGAGTACCTTGGCGAAGGCTAGCACGTTGGCTGATTACGACATCAAATACTACTGATTCGTTTGGTTCGATACCGAAGATAGCGTCGTTCAATTCAACTGAGCTAACTTCTTTACCAGTTTGGTCAAATAGTTTTACGTTTGCCATTTTAACTGATTTCCCCTTTCCTTAATTATTTAGCAGCTTTAACTGCTGATTTGATAGTGATAAGAGATTTCTTAGCACCTGGTACGTTACCTTTGATAAGGATAACGTTTTTCTCTGGGATAACTTGGACAACTTCAAGGTTTTGAATTGTCACACGGTTACCACCCATACGTCCTGCCAAGTGTTTGTTTTTGAAAACACGGTTAGGCGCAACAGGTCCCATTGAACCTGGACGACGGTGGTAGCGTGAACCGTGAGCCATAGGACCACGTGATTGACCATGGCGTTTGATAACACCTTGGAAACCTTTACCTTTTGAAGTACCAGTTACATCAACAACATCGCCAGCTGCGAAAGTGTCAACAGTGATTTCTGATCCAACTTCCAAGCCTTCAATGTTTTTGAATTCACGAATGAAGCGCTTAGGAGCTGTGTTAGCTTTAGCTACATGGCCTTTGGCAGGTTTGTTGCTCAATACTTCGCGTTTGTCGTCAAAACCAACTTGAACTGCTTCGTAACCGTCTGTTTCAACAGTTTTAACTTGAAGCACAACGTTTGGAGTAGCTTCGATGACAGTAACAGGGATAAATTCACCTGATTCAGTGAAGATTTGAGTCATTCCCACTTTTTTCCCTAAGATTCCTTTTGTCATGAGAAAATATTTCCTTTACTTATTTGTATTTCAAAAAGTTTTTAATGAGCGTTTTTCATGCTCAAAAAAGTTTTTAACGAGCGTTTTTTGTGCTCTAAATCAAGCTTTAAAGATTAAAGTTTGATTTCTACGTTAACACCACTTGGCAAATCAAGTTTCATCAAAGCATCAACAGTTTTTTGTGTTGGGTTGATGATGTCGATAAGACGTTTGTGTGTACGCATTTCGAATTGCTCACGAGAATCTTTGTACTTGTGAGTCGCACGAATGATTGTGTAAAGACTGCGTTCAGTTGGAAGTGGAACTGGTCCAGCAACTGTCGCACCAGTGCGAGTTGCAGTTTCTACGATTTTTTCAGCCGCTGTGTCAAGTGTACGGTGTTCGTATGCTTTCAAACGGATGCGGATTTTTTTGTTTGCCATCTTTGTCTCCTTTTCGTCTATTTAAGATAATAGGCTAGCTCCTCAAGAAAACCAACACGAGTTGCGTGGCAATGCAACCAGGCGTGTCGCAACCTCTTGTATCACAGCTAAAGCTGTTTTATACAGCACCATAATATAATAACAAAATACGAGAGGCATTGCAAGGATTTTTACTTAAAAAATCAAAAACGATTCAAGTTTTTGACCTAAATCGTTTTCATGTATTTTTGATATCTTATATATAGGAAGATAAATCTAAAAAGGTTATCCAAAACAGTCGCAATCCAGACCCCTGCTAGTCCCAGACCTAAACTAATTCCTAGGAAATAACCTGCAAAGATACGGATGACCCACATACCAAAGGTAGTTGCGTAAAAGGGCATCTTAGCCTCTCCCAGTCCCTGCCAGGTTGCGGTGTAGATGAGTGTTCCAGAGGTTACTGGATTTCCCATAAAGGAATAGAGGATAACAACCATACTAGCATCCACTGCTCTGCTATTGTCCGTAAAAAGACCTGTCAACTGAGGGCCAAAGAGAAATACTGCTCCCGCCACCAGAATCATAAGCCCCGTCGAAATCCAGTAGGAAGCAGCCACCAAGGAGCGAATCTCCTCTTTTTTCTGAGAACCTAGACTGTGGGCAACTAGGATAACGGTCGCTGTCGCCACTCCCATGCCGGGCATGTAGTTAAACTGAGTAAGCGTTTCTCCGATAGCATTACCTGCTACAACCTCCGTCCCAAACTTAACTACGATGGCAATGATAACCACATCACCAGCTCGCATCATCAAGCGTTCACCAGCAGCTGGAAGGACTAGATTAAAAAGCTCACGGTTAAATGGTTTAGTTATCTGAATCGTCTTTCTATCCAACTGCATGGCTTGCCAAAGAATAAGAGTCCCAATCAGACGAGATAATACTGTAGCTCCAGCTACCCCTGCTATCCCCCAGTGAAAGATGTAGACTGCACAAGCTGAAAGAAGAGCATTGAGCAAGTTAGCGATCAGACTAACATTCATAGATAGGCGAGGTTTCCCTTGCGCTCGCAGAATACTACCGAAGGTAGTCATCAGACCCAGAAAGAGAATTCCTCCACCAACCAGAGCCAGGTAGAGGCTACTTGCTTCTGTAACTGCCGCTTCTGTACCCAGCAGATTTAGGATACTCTTACCAGCTAACAAGGAAATCAGACCCAGAAGCAGGCTCAATCCGACCGTTATTAGAATGGAATCCCAAATAAAGCGGTTGGTTTTCTGACTGTCTTTTTGTCCTAGACTTTTGGCAATCAAGCTGGCACAGGAGGCACCAAGTGCGATGAAAATAGCTTGGTAAATCGTGATAATATTATTGGCTACTGACACACCCGACACAGCAACCAAACCTACCTGAGCAACTAGATAGGAATCGACAACTCCCATCAACATCTGCAATATATTCTCTACCATAGCAGGTAGGGCAAGATTTAGAATTTGTTTTGTTTTTGTCATTGTTTTCCTATAAAGAAAAGCCGAGAATTATCTCAGCTTTTTAAGATTTAAACACCCAAATAGCTCTCAACGGCTTTTTGCATATCGTTTGTTGCAACGACTGTTGTGTGGCGGACTTCTGCTGTTTCAAGTCCGTTAACAGCTGCTGGAATAGCAACACCTGAGAGTTGGTTGAGCTCTTGAACAGCTGCAAAGTCATCACCTGAGTCTTTTCCTGTAACAGCTGCTACTGCTACACGCGGGAATTTGTATGGGCTGGCAGTCGATGCAATAACTGTTGGTGTTTGGTCTCCAGTACGATCAGCATAAGCTTGGTAAACAGCTGAAGCTACTGCTGTGTGTGGATCTTCGATGTAGTCAGACTCATCATAAACACGCTTGATTTCAAGAGCTGTTTCTTCTTCTGTCGCGAAGCCTGCTTCAAACAAGTCAAGAATATCTTGATCAACTTGTGGCAAGCTGTATTGACCTTCATTAACAAGAGCTTCCATCAAAGCTTTTGTTTGCTCTGCATCATTTCCAAGAAGGTGGAAAATAAGACGTTCCAAGTTTGATGACACAAGGATATCCATAGATGGACTAGTTGTCACTTTGAAGTCACGTTTCTTGTCGTAAGTTCCTGTTGTAAAGAAGTCTGTCAAGACCTTGTTTTCATTTGACGCACAAATCAGTTTACCTACTGGCACACCGATTTGTTTTGCGTAGTAGGCAGCAAGGATATTACCGAAGTTACCTGTCGGTACTGTAAAGTTAACCTTGTCACCATTTTGAATCTCACCTGATTTAACCAGTTGAGCGTAGGCGTAAACATAGTAAACCACTTGAGGTACCAGACGACCGACGTTCATTGAGTTAGCTGATGAGAATTGTGTCTTGTTAGCCAAGAGTTTAGCACGCAAGTCAGCATCGTTGAACATACGTTTAACGTCTGTTTGAGCATCGTCAAAGTTTCCGTCGATTGCAATAACGTGAGTGTTGTCACCTGTTTGCGTTGTCATTTGAAGTTCTTGGATTTTTGAAACACCATCTTTTGGATAGAAGACGATGATCTCTGTCCCTGGAACATCGGCGAAGCCTGCCATAGCAGCCTTACCTGTGTCACCTGAAGTCGCTGTCAAGATGACGATTTTGTTGTCAACGCCCTGCTTTTTAGCAGAAGTAGTCAAAAGATATGGCAAGATTGACAAGGCCATGTCTTTGAAGGCAATTGTTGAACCGTGGAAGAGTTCAAGATTGTACTGGTTACCAAGCTTAACAAGTGGTGCAATAGCTGGTGTATCAAACTTAGCATCATAGGCATTGTCGATACAGTAGTCCAACTCCTCTGCTGTAAAGTCATCTAGAAAGGCTGACAAAACAAGCTTTGCCACTTCTTGATAGCTGGCATCTTTCAAAGCATCAAAATCCAAGTCAACAGCTGGTGTTGTCACTGGTGTAAAGAGACCTCCGTCTGTTGCCAATCCTTGAAGAATAGCTTGGCTGGCAGTCACTTTGTTATTGGCGTCACGTGTTGATTGATAAGTTAATGTCATGATTTGTCCTCTTTTTGATAGTCTTTTATCCATTATAGCATTATTTTCAGAAAATTTATACAGGTTTTGGGCTCTTGCTAGGGATTTTCTTGATTATTCTTCCTTGTTAATGACGATAATATAACTTGGGCAAAAAAAGAGCCACCCCAAGGCGGCTCTGACTTAGAAAACGACTAAGCATTCCAACGTGAATCCATACCAGCAATCGCAATCCAAACAACCGCTAACAACATGAAAAACTTTTCTGCCATGATCTCCATCTCCTTTTTCTGACATCTTATGTTACTTATATTATACAATTGATGTTAGATATTGTAAACCCTTTCAAAGTATTTTTTTGAAGATTTTATCAAAAAAAAGAAGCTGGGAACTCCCAGCTTCTAGAGGTATTTCCAAATAGATGAGTTTATTTAAGTCGTCCTGGACGTTCTGCGTAACCGTAGTAAGCGTCAGCCATGATTTCTTCCATGTCCGCAACCATTGGTAAACGAGGGTTGGCAGGTGAACATTGATCTTCGTAAGCCAAGAGGGCAATTTCATGAAGGCTGTCTTTCCATGCTTTTTCATCGATACCTTGGGCTTTAAAGTTCATTTCGATACCGCAAGCTACTCCAAGATCGTAAACAGCTTGTGCGTATGAGGCAACAGCTTCTTCTGGTGTCGCAGCAGGCAAACCTAGCATGCGAGCAATGTCTTGGAATTTTTCGTCTGCTTTCCAGTAGTTATATTTTGGCCATGTTGTTGTTTTAGATGGGCGAGTACCGTTGTAACGGATAACGTATGGAAGCAAGATGGCATTGGTACGTCCGTGAACAGTGTGGTGAACCGCACCAATCTTGTGAGCCATTGAGTGGCTCATTCCTAGGAAGGCATTAGCGAAGGCTATACCAGCCATAGTTGAAGCATTGTGCATTTTTTCGCGAGCTTCTGGGTCAGCTGTCTTAACTGATTTTTCAAGGTATTGGAAGACCAATTTAATGGCTTGAAGTGCCAGTCCATCTGTATAGTCGTTGGCAAAGTTAGAAGTGTAAGCTTCCGTTGCGTGAGTCAAGACATCCATACCTGTATCAGCAGCGATGAAGCCTGGTACTGATTCAACCAAGGCTGGATCAACAATGGCAATAGTTGGTGTCAAGGCATAGTCAGCAAGTGGGTATTTACGATTATTAGCCTTATCAGACACAACGGCAAACGGTGTCACTTCTGAACCTGTACCTGATGTGGTTGGAATACCGATGTATTTGGCTTTTTTACCAAGGGCTGGGAATTTGAAGGCACGTTTACGGATATCCATGAATTTTTGGACAAGATCGCTGAAGTCCACTTCTGGTTGCTCGTAGAACATCCACATACCCTTAGCCGCATCCATTGGAGAACCACCACCGAGGGCAATGATGGTATCTGGTTCAAAGGCACGCATGACTTCAGTACCACGGCGAACAGTTGTGATGTCTGGATCTGGTTCAACATCTGAGAAGACTTGGATAGTCACCTTGTTGGCACGGAGATTCAACTGGTCAATAACACGTTGAACAAATCCAAGTTTTTCAATTGATTTGTCGGTAACGATCATAACACGTTCAATATCTTCACAGGTTTGGAGGTATTGAATAGAGTTACGTTCGAAGTAAATTTTTGAAGGAACTTTAAACCACTGCATATTATTTCTACGTTTCCCTACTTTCTTGATATTGAGAAGGTTGATAGCTGAAACGTTGTCACCAACTGAGTTTCGACCATAAGAACCACAACCAAGTGTCAATGATGGGATGAAGGCATTGTAAACATCACCGATTCCTCCGAAGGTAGATGGTGAGTTCCAGATGATACGCATAGCTTTCATTTCAGTACCGAAACGTTTAGCAAGTTCTTCATCTTTGGTGTGAATAGCTGCTGAGTGACCAAGTCCGTTAAATTCGACCATTTGACGTGCTTTTTTAAGACCGTCTTCTGTATCTTCTGCTTTCAAAACAGCGATAACCGGTGAGAGTTTTTCACGAGTGAGTGGCTCATTTTCGCCAACTTCAGCACATTCAGCTGCCAAGATATTGGTACCTTCTGGCACTTTAAAACCTGCTTGTTCTGCAATCCAACTTGCTGGTTTACCTACGATATCAGCATTGAGTTTAGCTCCTGCACAATTCTTACTGTTGGCTTTAACACCAAAGCAAAATTCTTCAAGAAGAGCTTTTTCTTTTTTATTAACAAAGTAAGTTTTATATGATTTGAACTCTTCAACAAAGTCTTTGTAGATTTCTTTGTCAATGATGACTGCTTGTTCAGATGCACAGACCATACCATTGTCAAATGATTTTGACATGACAATATCGTGAGCTGCTTGGCGGATATCGGCAGTTTTCTCAACATAAGCTGGCACGTTACCTGCACCAACACCGAGGGCTGGTTTTCCGCAAGAATAAGCTGCGCGCACCATGGCATTACCACCAGTAGCAAGGATCGTTGAGATACCATCGTGATTCATCAGAGCATTTGTTGCTGCAATAGATGGCTCTGTAATCCACTGGATACAGTCTTTTGGCGCTCCCGCTTTGACAGCTGCATCGTAAACAATTTGCGCTGCGTGAGCTGATGACTCTTGAGCTGATGGGTGGAAACCAAAGACGATTGGATTACGTGTTTTAAGAGCAATCAATGACTTGAAGATTGCTGTTGATGTTGGGTTAGTTGTTGGTGTCACCCCACAGATAACACCGACAGGCTCTGCAATTTTTGTCAGACCAGTAATAGGGTCATCTTCAATAACTCCAACTGTTTTGACACCACGCATGTTATTGACAACGTGTTCGCAGGCAAAAAGGTTTTTAGTAGCCTTGTCTTCGAAGACACCGCGTCCTGTTTCTCTCACGGCGTGTTCTGCTAAAATTCCGTGTGCATCAAGAGCTGCGACAGAAGCCTTGGCAACGATATAGTCCACTTGTTCCTGATTGAGTTTTCGGAACTCTTCTAAGGCAACAAGTCCTTTTTGAACAAGTTCATCTACGTGTGCTTGAGCTTGAGCGAGTTTTTCTTCTGGTGTAACCGTTTTTTCAGCCATATGATTCTCCTTTTAGAAATACATTGTTAAATATTTCACAACTTTTTTACAAGCATATTATAGCGCAGTTTTTTTATTCTGTAAACCCTTTCAAAGTAAATTTTGTTGTTTTTTTCACAAAAATTTTGATTTTAACCCAAATTATCCTGTTTAAAGCAAAAAAAACACAGAAATTTCTTTCTGTGCTTATATTATTAACTGCCTTTGGCATTTTTCTTAGCTGCTGCGGTAACCGCATCTTGAACTGTTTTCACATAGAGTTCTGCCCCTGTCGTTGTTGCATCGCTATAGTGAACACCATCTGTCCCAGCCCAGATATCTGGATTGTCGATGGCAGCTGTGTACCAATCGGCTAGAGTGACATAGCTGTACTCACTAGCCAAGTCGGCTTCATAGTCTCGAACGGCTTTAACCGCGTCAAGATTTTTTGAATTATAAGGAGAGACAAACACTAGGCGATGTCCATCTGGAAGAGCATCTACAAATTGTTTGGTTGCTTCCTCATAGTTACTTGTCGAATTAACCCCTACCGCTATAACCACTGTACTTGGTAGAGTACCATTATCGATATGATTTTTGAAAATATCATAGGCTTCTGTGAAATTACGACTAACTGCTGCATCCAATGTCGCCTCACTCATATCTGAGGCAAAGGCTGTGCTAGATCTCAAAGTTACCGAATCTCCGATAATCAGGATACTGCTAAGTGCTGTTGCATCTCCTGCGGTTACATTATTGGTTTGGGTGATATTGGTATCTGCCTGATTCAATGAATTGACCAAGAGACTCTCTTCAAAGCTCCCCATTTTAGGGGCCAGTGCTGCAGTAACCAGGGCTAGCGCAGCTAATATTCCCATAATGATCCCAAAAGGTTTCTTGAACCTGTCAAAATCAATAGACAAACCTAAAAGAGACGGCTTCTTACCAACCAAAAGTGGCTCTACGATATAAAAGGAAAGGCTGGTAAATAGATAAGAGAAGACCAAGGTCAAAAAGACGGCGATCAGATTATTTGTGATCTGTGAAAAGATCACATAGAAGGGCCAGTGGAAGAGATAGACACCGTAGCTGGTATCTGCTAGAAAACTAATCCACTTAGGCTCGCTCACATTTTCTGTCTTTTCATGCAGAACACGCGCCGCATAAATCATGGTTGAGGCAAAAAGACTTGATAAGGCAAAGCCAAAGAGATAGGTCAAGAGCTGATTAAAATCTAAAACAAAGGTCAAAAGTAGAAGCAAAGCAAAGCTTCCTGCCATGTAAAGCACAGCTCTTTTAGCAGACCAAAGACGGACATTCTTTTTAAAACGAGCCGTCGTCTCAACGATACCAGATGTTGTCGCAAACATAGCCCCTAGGTAGAAAGGAAAACTATGGCTCAAGGTTGAAAAGTAGAGAAGCGAGAAATTACTTGTAAAGAAGGCTCTCGCAAACATACTGACAAATCCAATTCCGAAGAAAACAGCAGAAATCAAGAAGATAAGCCCTCTAAATTGAGTCTTGCTATAATCTCGTTTAGATAGAAGCCAAATAATCAAGCCCCAAATCAGATAGAAATGAACCTCAATTGCCAAACTCCAAGTATGGACAAACAAGTGTGGAATAAATTGTGACTCGTAGCTACTACCTGTAAAAATCTCGTAGAGATTGGTTGTAAAGCCCAGAGCTGCAGCCATCTGACCTCCAATACCTGCCCGAAAGTCATTTCTCACCAAGAAGGTAAAAGGAATGGTTAACAGAACCATCAAAACCAGAGGTGGCACGATACGATAGAAACGACGTTTCAGATAGCCTAGAAAATCAAAGGCTTTACTTCTTGTGTATTCGTCGATCATCAGTGCTGTAATCAAATACCCCGAGAAGGTAAAGAAGACATCAACACCAATGAAACCACCTGGAAAACTTGTCTTAAAGAAATGGTAGAGCAGAACCAGCAAAAGCCCGGTAATCCTCACCAAAGAAAACCATTTAATTCTCATTTTTGATAAATCCCCTGTTTAAATGTCCCCTTATAGGTTTTGCCAGATGCAGTTGTCAAAGTCCCTTGACCATCAGCCTGCCCGTCCTTAAAACCTCCCGTATAGGACCATCCTGCCTTAGCAGTAAAGGTACCCTGACCATCAAAAACGCCATTGACAAAGTTGCCCTCATAAACATCACCGTTTTTAAAGGTCAAAGTTCCCTGACCATTCATCCGATTATTAACCACCTGTCCTTGGTAGCTGATTTTCCCTGAGTCATAAGTCAGAGTCCCTTGACTACTCCAAGGAATGGTAAAGACTGTTAGACCAAAGACAAAAATCACGATAACCGCCAGCAATTCCCACTGCCCACGACTGATTTTGCCCTGCCTATTCCTCTTTTTTTTCATAATTTACCTGATCTTTCATCCATATTATCGACTAGTCTTCTGCTAAAATTTTCTTCAGCCAGTCCTGACATCCCTGTTTAACCAAGGCGTAAGTCTCATCAAAATCACCAGTGTACCAAGGATCTGGCACGCCACCCTCCACAAAGAGAGCAATCTTCTCATCAAAGCGCCCTGCTGACAGACGCTTGAGGTCCGCCACATTCTCCTCGTCCATACCGATGATATAGTCAAACTCCTCTAAGTCTGACAAATCTATCTGTTGAGAGCTTTTTGATTTTTCATAGGAAATGCTGTGCTTTTTAAAAATAGCCTGAGTTCCTCTGTGGATAGGGTTCCCATGTTCCCAATTGGAAGTAGCCCTGCTCTCAACCAAGATCGGACTGTCCTTGGCGACTTCTTTCATGACGAATTCAGCCATAGGACTACGACAAATATTTCCTAAACAAACAAAACATACCTTTTTCATACTAACCTCTCATTGTGGTGAATTGAGAACAGACCTCAAAAAACGATAGAAGCAACCTAGCTGCTTACAGATTGACTTTCACCTTGTCGCTAATTGCCTACCTAGCGGTCATCAAGCAGGCTTGAACTGCCTACTGACTTTTAGTCCATTCACTATATCATTTTTCTTCTGGGTAGGCATAGCCTAAGTGATCATAGGCTTTCGCCGTCACCACACGACCTGTTCTCGTACGCATAAGAAAACCTTTTTGAATCAAATAAGGCTCATACATGTCCTCAACGGTTTCACGTTCTTCTGCGATATTGACAGACAAGGTTCCCAAACCAACGGGGCCGCCTGAGTACATCTCGATCATTGTTCTGAGAATCTTCTGGTCAACATAATCTAGACCTTCCTGGTCAACATCTAGCATGCTAAGAGCTTTATCAGCTGTGCTATCATCAATCAAACCGTCCCCCATAATCTGAGCGTAGTCGCGCACGCGCTTAAGCAGACGATTGGCGATACGCGGTGTCCCACGTGAACGACGAGCCAGCTCGATGGCAGCCTCATGGGTAATTTCAGCCTCGAAAATCTCAGCCGTTCGCTCGACAATCTCCGTCAAATCCTCTAACTCATAGTACTCCATGTGACCGTTGATACCAAAACGAGCACGCAAAGGATTAGACAGCATACCCGCACGAGTCGTCGCCCCAATCAAGGTAAAAGGAGGCAAGTCCAAATGAACACTGCGACTAGTCTCACCGGCCCCAATCATGATATCAATATAAAAATCTTCCATAGCAGAGTAGAGGACCTCTTCCACAGCCATAGGCATGCGGTGAATCTCATCGATAAAGAGAACATCGCCCGGCTCCAAATCATTCAAGATAGCAACCAGATCCCCAGCTTTTTCAATAGCAGGACCAGAAGTCTGCTTGAGATTAACCCCTAACTCATTAGCAATCACAAAGGCCATTGTCGTCTTACCTAGCCCTGGAGGTCCGAACAAGAGAACATGGTCCAGTGCCTCATCACGCAATTTAGCTGCTTCGATAAAAATCCTCAGCTGATCCTTGACCTTATCCTGTCCAATATATTCCTTAAAATATTGCGGGCGCAGCGTACGTTCAACATACTCCTCATCACCCATTAAATCGTTGTCTAAAATTCTAGTCATAGCCCTATTATAGCAAAAAAGCCCTAGAATTACTAAGGCATGTCATTCTTATTCATAATACAAAAACCTCAAAATGATTCAAAAGTCGCATCTGATCTTCCCACTTAAACTCATAGTAAGGACTACGATCACTTACAGGTAAATCACCCAAGAAATCCTCTCTCAAATCAAAAGCTCTAACCTCACCTGATTTCAAAAAGATTGGCTCTTCTCCATCTCCAACCCATACTAATTGACCAATAAAAGTTCTATTTTTAACAACTACTTTTGCCATATTGTGCTCCTTTCTACATATACCACCAATCAGTATTAGAACTCAAAAGTTTAACAATAAGTGTTCCAGCTAAAATAAGACGACAGATGATATATTTATTTTTATTAAAAAATTTCATGTTTCTCTCTCCTTTTTTAAAACGTTTACATTTTATATTTTAAAAGTTTTATAAAAAAAGGAACATGACAAAAATGTCCTATTTTAAGAATTATCACTCTTCCATTCTTTTGAGAGATTATCAACAAGAATATCATCACCCATCGTGTTCGCAAATAAAATTGCTCTGTCAAAACATGCTTTTGCTCTAATATCATCTTGTAGAAGCGTGAGTGCCAATTTCCATTCAAGCATACTTACAATGGGTGCTTTCTGAAAATCTTGTACTTTCGTCATTATAGTCTGACAAGTTTTAATAACTTCTTCAAATAGCTTTTCATCTCTCTTATTAATAAAATATTGACAAGAACCAATCAGAATATTATTTAATATAAATAAATCATCTAAATCAAGATAGTCTACCTGTGTAATAAGGCGAGAAACCATATTTCTATAGTCATTTTCCCCATGCTCAGTATTTTCATTAGAGAGATAAATATTTAGTAAATATAAATCGATTAGAATTAAATCATTGACGTCATAAACTACTTTTCTTTTTACTTGCTCAAAATAATCGTCAATAATGGCCTGGCTAAAATGAGTATTCTGACTAATATGAACATCTAATTTGGCTTGAAGACAGTCAATTGCAAGTTGCTCATTTTCTGGTAGGTTATCATAATAAACTGTATAGATCTCGTCAAACTGCTCCTCTCGTATTTGAATACGTTCTTCATCTTTATAAGTTGGAGTTCTTAAAATAAGATATTTTAATTCTTTATACCTTCTTGGAAGTTCTAGGCTTTCCTCACCTGTCAAAAAGCCAATACTAACACCCAATTGTGCAGCGATATAGGTCACAGAAGTCAGATTAGGAATACTTTTTCCTGCCTCTATTCTCGATAGCTGTCGGACTGATAACTCTGACTGATCTCCGCAAAAATCTTCCTGTGTTATTTTTTTCTCTTTTCTTAATTGTTTAACTTTTAATCCAAATCCTTTAAGCATAGTGACCTCCCAACAAATAGAATGCGCTTACAACCATTATAACATGGGGAATTCTATCCCTAGATATTGTTAAAAATTATAACTACTTATAACTTTTGATTTTTATGCATAAATAGGTTTATCGACGCTAAATTTCAAGTGCAAGTTAGCCATTTAGTAAAACATCTTTAGGAGATTTATAGCCTAGTATTTTCTTAGGATAATTGTTTATCCAGTTTTCA
>NZ_JAFBEH010000031.1 GCF_016908645.1 Streptococcus loxodontisalivarius | reverse complement strand
GACTTAACAAGACACCTCTACTTTAGCATAAAGAAAAAGTAGTGAGTACTCTCTCCCGTCGGAGATTTCCTCACTACTAATCTTAGTATGTTTTTTTATTCTGATTATATCCTTCTTGATTCCAAAGAGCACTCCTAAAAGTAGTCAGTCGACAGAACAATCTCAGGCAGCACAAGAGCTAAACTATCTGGCTCTTGGAGATTCTCTTACGGAAGGTGTGGGAGATTCCAGCCAGAGCGGAGGCTTTGTCCCTTTGCTATCTAGTCTTTTAGAAGAAGATGGCAACTACCTGGTTACTTCCCATAATGCAGGTGTCTCTGGCAATACCAGCAAGCAGATTTTGAAGCGTATGCAAACCGATGAAGAACTTGAGAGCTGGCTCAAGTCAGCCCAGTTCATGACGCTGACAGTAGGAGGCAATGATTTACTGGCGGTTATCAAGAAAAATATTGCAGATTTGTCTGTTGATAGCTTTACGAAACCTGCTGAGGCCTATCAAGATCGTCTGCGTCAGATTATAGAACTAGCAAGGATCGACAATCCAGATTTACCTATTTATCTTGTCGGCATTTACAATCCCTTTCATCAGGCTTTTTCGGAAATAGCAGAGCTTCAAACGATTATTGATAAGTGGAATCAGGCAAGTCAAGAGGTCAGCCAAGAGTATGATAAGGTTTACTTTGTCAGCATAGATCAGGCACTTTACGATGGTATGGATGGACAGGATGATCTGACTTCTGACAGCAGCTCTTCATCCGACACTGAGGATAATGCTGTTCTTTATCAGGAGGATCACTTTCATCCTAATAATACAGGCTATCAAATCATAGCTAATCAAGTGATGGAGAAAATCAATGAAACAAAAGCTGAGTGGTAAAAATCTCTGGAAATGGGCCTTTATTCTACTCCTATCTTTCAATATTGCTCTGACAGCCGTTATAGCTAGTCGAATCCTAACGCCTCAAAAGACTCAGCAAGTAATAACGAGTCAGAATGAGAACAGTATAGAAGTAGGAACAGTAACACTAACTAGAGAAAACCTAAATCAGACCCTAGCCAGTTACTTGGAATCTTACCAAACAGATAAGATGACCTACCAATTAACGGCTACATCAACGGAGCTGATTTTTCAGGGAACCTACAATCTCTTGGGATATGATATCCCTCTTTACCTTTATATGGAGCCTTCTGTTTTAAAAAGCGGAGCTATTAAACTAGAGGTGACGTCAGTGTCTGTCGGTAGTTTAGGTCTGCCTAAGAGTCAGGTCTTACAGTATATCGCATCAAGTTATGACCTGCCAGATATTGTCAGTCTTGATAGTAAAAAGGCGACTATTGAACTTAACATTCAAGACTTGGAACAGTCATCTGGAATTTACTTCAAGGCGAACCAGATTGACCTGAAAGATAACCTTATAAAATTCATAATATACAAGAAAAAATAGGTCAAACTAATGTCTAATACTTGACCAAAGGTTAAAATTTAGATATGATAGAGACTGTATTAACAAAGCGATATCGCTTGTATTATCTAATAAAATGGAGGATTTGTTAACATGGCTAACAAACAAGATTTGATTGCAAAAGTTGCTGAAGCAACTGAACTTACTAAGAAAGATTCTGCAGCAGCAGTTGACGCTGTTTTCGAAGCAATCGAAGCATTCCTTGCAGAAGGTGAAAAAGTTCAACTTATCGGTTTTGGTAACTTTGAAGTTCGCGAACGCGCAGCTCGTAAAGGTCGTAACCCACAAACTGGTGAAGAAATTTCAATCGCTGCATCAAAAGTTCCAGCATTCAAAGCTGGTAAAGCTCTTAAAGACGCAGTTAAATAAAATAGTCTGGGAATAGACTATTTTATCCCTCGTTAAGACGAGGATTAAAAACAAAGAAAGCCTATTGTATCAACGTTTCTACGCTGTGCAATAGGCTTTTTATTGTGTTTTGGGGCATTTTTGGGGCAAAGATTAATACTTTTCCATTAAATATGAGCTTTCTCAAGAATTGAAAAATTTGATTCCTTGAATTGTTTTTCTTATTTGACAAAATAGTGTATAATAGAAGTAGTACCATAAGAAGGAGGGATGCTGTGTGGAGTGGTCTTTAGAGATACAAGAGGGTATGCAAAATACCTATAATCATGTTTTGCTACACTTGAAAGAGAAGCATATTCGTATTACGGAGACGCGTAAGGCGATTATTGCTTATATGATCAATGCTCATCATCACCCTAGTGCTGAACAGATTTATAAAGATTTGTTGCCAATGTACCCTAACATGAGTCTGGCAACGGTCTATAACAACCTCAAAGTCTTGGTCAAAGAAGGCTTTGTAGCAGAGATAAAGTTAACCAACGATAATACCTCATACTTTGATTTCATGGACTCTAACCATCCTCATGTAGTCTGTGAAAAATGTGGTAAGATCACTGATATTACTGTTGTCCCTATTGCTGATCTTAAGGAAGAAGCAGAGCAGCAGTCTGGTTACCAAATTACAAAGACGCAGGTCTTGATTTATGGGGTTTGCCCAGATTGTCAAGATCATCGTTACTACCACTAGGAGATTGTTTTGAGTTTATTACAAATGATTATCTTACTTCTTCTGGCTTTTACGCTTTTCAAGCTAGTTGGTATTTTTGCCCTATCAAAAGCCATGAAGCCGACAGAAGCCGAGCTAGAAGCTGCTAAGAATCGTAGTCAAGAAGACATCGATAAAATGAATGAAGAGTATGATCAGAAACAGGAAGATAAACTGATCTAATAAGATAAATCGGCTCTTTATCAAGAAAAATAAGGTTAGGATCTAAGTCCTAACCTTATTTTGTATTTAGTCGATATAGTTTAGTTTTCCACGGAAATCTTCAAGGCTTTCATAACCTTTCTCAGTCATGATTGCTTTCAATTCGTCAGTAACACGTTGGAAGATTGCTGGTCCTTCTTGTTGTAGAGCAGTGCCGATTTGTACCATACTTGCTCCGCAGAGGATATGTTCAAAGGCGTCGCGCCCTGACTTAACCCCGCCAGTTCCAATGATTTGAATAGATGGATTAAGACGTTGGTAGAAAGCGTGAACATTGGCAAGTGCTGTTGGTTTAATGTAGTCACCACCTAGTCCGCCAAAACCGTTCTTTGGTTTGATAACAACAGTCTCGTCATTGATAACGAGTCCGTTACCGATTGAGTTAACGCAGTTGACAAAGGCAAGTGGAAATTGGTTGAAGACGGCTGCCGCTTGGTCAAAATGCACAATATCAAAGTAAGGTGGCAACTTGACACCGAGTGGTTTGGTAAAGTAGCTGAAAACTTCTGTCAGAATCTCAGTAGTCGTCTCAAAATCATAGGCGATTTGAGGTTTTCCAGGAACGTTTGGACATGAGAGATTGAGCTCAACCAGTCCTTGATAGTCAGATTCTTGAACTTTTTTTAGGATGATGTGGGTTTCAGCAGGTGACAGACCGACCAAAGAGAGGAAGTGATTTTTGCTATCAGCTTGATTTTGAAGTTCAATCACGTAATCCAGATAGTATTCAAAACCATTGTTTGGAAGCCCCATTGAATTGATTGAGCCAAGTTCTGTATCAACATAGCGTGGTTCTGGATTACCTGCGCGTGCTTCAAGGGTTCCTGTCTTAGTTACGAAAGAACCAGCAGCAGAATTTTCTACCTGCTCAAGTTCCTCTCTTGTCATACAGTAAACACCTGCAGCGTTCATCAAGCAGTTGTCAAAGTTAAAATTTGCGATTTGTGTTGCTGTTGAAACCATTGTCATCTCCTAAATATATCATTTCTTATAGTTTATCATTTTTAACTAGTGAAATCAAATGATTATAAGGTAAATAACGAACGATAGAATAATTATTCCTATTAATGATAGTTGTTTTTCTGATATTGACAGCCTGTTAGTGCCATGCTAGACTAAGTGATGATTGAAAGGATGTTAGTATGACTTGGATTTATTTGATAATTGCAGGGATTTTAGAGGTTTTCTGGGCAACCACGATGAAATTGAGTAATGGTTTCACACGATTGGATTTTAGTTTGGCAACTCTTGCTGGTATGATCTTGAGTTTTCTTCTTTTGTCAAGGGCGCTCAAGGAACTTCCTATGAGTCTAGCCTATCCTATTTGGACAGGTGTTGGTGCTGTTGGGACGGTAATTGTGGGTGCTGTTTTTTTGAAAGATCAGCTGTCGCCTATGACTTATGTATTTCTAGCTCTGCTATTAATCGGTATCATTGGCATCAAAATGACCAGTGGTCATTAAGCTTTTGCTAGAATTTTAGGGATTTTACTAGCTTTTTTTAAGCTTTTTGGGTAAAATATTATGAGTAATGGACTTAGTCCAAAATTTTAAAGGAGTACCAAAACACATGGTAAAATTGGTTTTTGCTCGCCACGGTGAGTCAGAATGGAACAAAGCTAACCTCTTCACTGGTTGGGCTGACGTAGATCTTTCAGAAAAAGGAACACAACAAGCTATCGACGCTGGTAAATTGATCAAAGAAGCAGGTATCGAATTTGACCTTGCTTTCACATCAGTTCTTAAACGTGCTATCAAAACAACTAACCTTGCTCTTGAAGCATCAGACCAACTTTGGGTACCAGTTGAAAAATCATGGCGCTTGAACGAACGTCACTACGGTGGTTTGACAGGTAAAAACAAAGCTGAAGCTGCTGAAGAATTTGGTGATGAGCAAGTTCACATCTGGCGTCGTTCATACGATGTATTGCCTCCAAACATGGCAAAAGACGATGAGCACTCAGCACACACTGACCGTCGTTACGCATCACTTGACGATTCTGTTATCCCAGATGCAGAAAACTTGAAAGTTACTTTGGAACGTGCCCTTCCTTTCTGGGAAGATAAAATCGCTCCAGCTCTTAAAGATGGTAAAAATGTTTTCGTTGGTGCACACGGTAACTCAATCCGCGCCCTTGTAAAACACATCAAAGGACTTTCAGACGATGAAATCATGGACGTTGAAATCCCTAACTTCCCACCACTTGTATTCGAATTTGACGAAAAATTGAACGTTACAAACGAATACTATCTTGGTAAATAAAACAGTCCAGTGGACTGTTTTATCCCGAGCTTGAAAATGTGAGAGCGAGGCAAGTCCAGTGGAGCTAAAAGTGTCCCCCGGACACTTTTACTATCCCGAGCTTAAAAAGGCAAAGACGAGGCAAGTCTAGTAGAGCTACAAGTGTCTTCTAGATACTTTTACAATGCTGAGCTTATAAATCTAAAAGCAAGGGTAGGTCCAAAGCTGTTTTAATGAAAGAAGAAGTAGACTATAATCTACTTCTTTTTTATTATCACTTTTAATCATTCCAGGCTTCAAAATTTATGATATGATGGTGACAGTAATGCTGGGAAAGGAATGTAAAAAACATGGACAAAAAAATGAAGGCAGATCAACGCCGTCAGATGATTTTAGAAAATTTGAGTGGAAGTAATCAACCGATTTCAGCTAGTAAATTAGCTGAGCTTCTGGGAGTCAGTCGTCAGATTATCGTTGGTGATGTTGCCCTTCTCAGAGCCAATGGGCAGGATATTCTATCAACTCCTAGAGGTTATCTGTTTTCGCAGGCTCTGCCCTTGTCCCACTATTTGGGGAAGATTGTCTGTCAACACAGTAAAGAGGAGACGGCTCAGGAACTGGCTATCATCATTGAAGAGGGGGCTGTTTTGGTTGATGTGGAGGTAGAGCATCCTGTATATGGTATGCTGACTGCACCTTTGAATATCGGTAAAAAGTCCGATGCTGATCACTTTTTGACTAAGATGTCATCATCACAAGCGGAATTACTTTCTACCTTGACTCAAGGTGTTCATTTGCATACATTATCTTGTCGAGATCAGGCACACTTTGAGGCAGTGAGGTCTCGTCTAGATAGTGAAGGATTTTTATATAATGATAGATAGGTGTCTTGACACCTGTAAAGATATTTTTTATAATAAGGTCAATTAGTTCTATTGAGTTTCAGATAAGGAGATTTTTATGAAAAAATCATCAAGTAGACGATTGACAATTACAGCTATTTTAACGGCTTTTGGTATTTTAATTCCTTTGATTATGCCAGTGAAAGTGGTTATTGGACCTGCCTCTTTTACTCTGGCTAGTCATGTTCCCTTGTTTTTAGCGATTTTCATCTCGCCATTTGTCACGATCTTAGTTGGACTCGGAACGGCCTTTGGTTTCTTATTGGCTGGTTTTCCTATAGTCATTGTGCTGAGAGCCCTGTCTCACTTAATATTCGCCCTACTTGCTGCTATCGTGATAAAAAGATACCCAAATCTTTTGCAAAAACCGATAAGGTGTTTCATTTTTGCCCTTCTGGTGAATCTACTGCATGGTTTAGCAGAGTTTGTTGTCGTCTATCTTCTTACAGTGACTAGCACGAGCAGTCTTGCTTATGTCTTGTCTTTACTAAGTTTGATTGGACTAGGTTCTTTGATTCATGGGATGATTGATTTTTACCTAGCACTTCTGATTTGGCGTTTGTTAAAGGACAGACTCGGTCTATCCCTTTCTTTGGAAAAATAGCAGAGCTTATTGTAAAAAAGTTTATAGAGCAGATAGGAGAGTACTGATTTTCAGGCTCTTTTTTCATATTCAAAATTAGAAAATTTCCCTTCTCTTTTAAGATGTTTTCCTATAAAGTGTGATAGAATAGTAGGTAAAGTTTTTCAAAATTTGAGGAAGTCATGTTTAAAAAAAGTCATTCAAAATCAGCTTCTCCTGCAGCAGGAGGAGCTAATATGTTTAAGCGATTTTACTTGTTATTTGGGATTATTATCCTCTTATTCCTTGCATTGATAGGACGTTTGGCCTACATGCAGCTCTACCAAAAATCGTTTTATTCGAGTAAGTTGGGTGGTAGTTCAACTTACAGCGTATCAACGGGATCTGAACGTGGGGAAATTTATGATGCCGATGGTGTCGCTCTAGTTGAAAATAATATTACAGAAGCGGTAGCCTTTACCCGTAGCAATACCATCACCAGTCAAGAAATTAAGGAACTGGCTCAAAAGCTCTCACAAATGATTACCTTGTCAGACACGGATGTGACGACGCGTGAGAAAAAAGACTACTATCTGGCTGATACAGATACTTATCGTGAGGTTGTTGAAAAGCTTCCTAATAAGAAAAAATACGATAATTATGGCAATAGTCTTTCAGAATCAACCATTTACAGTAACGCAGTCGAAGCTGTTACAGATGATCAAATCAATTTTTCAGATGATGAGCTTAAGATTGTTCACATCTTTAGTCAGATGAATGCGACTTCAGTCTTTAATACGACGACTCTCGATTCTGAAGATTTGACAGATGATCAGATTGCCCTAGTGACAGCTAACCAGTCTAAATTATCTGGAATCTCAGTTACAAAAGCTTGGAATCGTTCTGTCAATGATACAGGGCTATCATCGATTATTGGAACGGTCTCATCTTCAGATGCAGGTCTTCCAGAAGAAGATGCTAGCACCTACCTTGCTAAAGGTTATTCGCTCAATGACCGTGTCGGTACCTCTTATCTTGAAAAATCTTATGAAGATGTCCTTCAAGGAACACGTACTAAGCAAGAAATCACTGTTGATGCTGACGGCAATGTAACCGAGAATAAGACAACCTCAGTCGGTGAAAAAGGGAAAAATATAAAGCTTACCATTGACCTTGATTTCCAAAATCAGGTAGAGAGTATCTTACAGAGCTACTACAGTGCACAAATTTCATCAGGAATTGCTGCCTACTCTGAAGGGATTTATGCAGTTGCTCTTGATCCAAGTACTGGCTCTGTCTTGGCAATGGCAGGGCTATCACACGAGACAGGATCTTCTGAGACAGAAAGCAATGCACTTGGAACGATTACTCAGGTCTTCACACCAGGATCTGTTGTCAAAGGGGCTACCCTGGCATCAGGTTGGGAGAACAAGGTTCTCTCTGGAAATGAAGTTCTCTATGACCAGACCTTACTTGGTATCAGTTCATGGTTTACGTCAGGAAAAACAGCTATTACAGCTACTCAAGCCCTAGAATACTCATCAAATACCTACATGGTTCAGGTTGCCCTTAAGATGACTGGGCAAGAGTACACGACGGCTGACGCAGTTACAACCGATAACTACAAACAAGCTATGGAAGAACTACGCTCAACCTATGCCGAATTTGGTATGGGAACAAGTACAGGTCTTGATATTACAGAATCTGACGGCTATCTTCCAAGTGATTACAATTTCTCAAATATGATTTCTGAGTCATTTGGTCAGTATGATAACTACACAACCATGCAGCTGGCTCAATACGCAGCTACGGTTGCCAATGATGGAAAACGTCAGTCTGTTCATTTGGTCGAAGGTGTTTATGATAACAACGACGACGGTGGACTTGGTGACCTCAGTCAAAAGATTGAAAGTCAGACTCTCAATACAGTTAACATTTCATCCGATGAGATGGACTTGATTCAGACAGGTTTCTATAATGTGGTCAACAGCTCTAGCGGATATGCGACAGGTACTGCCATGAGAGGAACTTACACAACGATTAGCGGTAAGACAGGTACTGCCGAAACCTTTGCTACAGACAGTGATGGTAACACAGTTGCGACCGTCAACCTTAACGTTGTTGCCTACGATGCTAACCGCTCGATTGCAGTTGCGGTTATGTATCCTCACGCTAACAATGACGACAGTAAGGCTCACCAGTATATCGCCAGAGATATTATTGATCTCTATGTTTCGACTTATGCTAATAGCTCCGCAGATACTGATGACTCAGATACAGATAACTAGGAAAGGAAAAGGATTTGCTATACCCAACACCTATTGCAAAATTGATTGAAAGCTTTTCAAAACTACCAGGTATTGGTATCAAGACAGCAACACGTCTTGCCTTCTATACCATTGGGATGAGTGATGAAGACGTCAACGAATTTGCCAAAAACCTTCTAGCTGCAAAGCGTGAATTAACCTATTGTTCTGTCTGTGGCAATTTGACAGACGACGATCCTTGTAATATTTGTACCGATGAAACACGTGATCGTTCAACGATTCTGGTTGTCGAGGAATCAAAAGACGTTTCAGCTATGGAGAAGATTCAGGAGTATCATGGACTTTACCATGTCCTGCACGGGCTTATTTCCCCAATGAACGGAGTTAGTCCAGATGATATCAATCTGAAAACTTTGATTACACGTTTGATGGATGCCGAAGTCAATGAGGTCATCATCGCAACCAATGCGACGGCAGATGGTGAAGCGACTTCTATGTATATTTCACGAGTTCTGAAACCAGCTGGAATCAAGGTCACTCGCTTGGCGCGTGGTCTAGCGGTTGGCTCAGATATCGAATATGCTGATGAAGTGACCCTACTAAGAGCAATCGAAAATCGTACCGAATTATAGAAGAGGAGTTTATCTCCTCTCAGAATGTAGACAAACATGGTTTACAACGGAATGGGATATAAAAGCTCTGCTTACTTGAAATAAATTTTCCGATTTATGCGAGCGGAGTGCTAAGACAGTCTAGGAATAGACTGTCTTAGGTTGGAAATAAAGAAAGCATAGCTTTCATCAAAACAGTCTCCCAGACTGTTTTAGGTGGGGAATAGAGAAAGCACTGCTTTCATCAAGACAGTTTATCAGACTGCCTTAGGCATTGACCTGATACTTACGCCGTGATGAAAGTGTAAGAAATATATATAAAGGTATTTCTTACACTCGGAATGTTTGAGACTCAAGGCTCAAACATTAGTCATGGAATTCCACAGGAATTCGCTGGCGTCCGACATCACTTAAGGAAGTATCAAGAAAAAAGACTTTGTCTTCAACCAAAGAGGAGTTCATCTCCTCTTTTATAATACTTTGAAAAAGCTGTCTATTTATAGTATAATAAATAGTATTTGAAGTAATGAATGTGAAAGGAATGAGCCTACTAATAAAAGTAGGACTCGATTGATAAAGATGTCAAAACAAACCCTCGTTTTACTTTATGGTGGTCGTTCAGCTGAGCGTGAAGTTTCAGTGCTTTCAGCAGAAAGCCTTATGCGTGCTGTCAACTATGACAAGTACCTTGTTAAAACCTATTTTATCAGCCAAACGGGTGATTTTATCAAGACACAAGAGTTTTCAAGCCAGCCATCAGCTGATGAAAAGCTCATGACAAATGATAGCATTAGGCTTGACCAAAAAATCAAAGCTAGCGATATTTATGAAGAAAATGCCGTTGTCTTTCCAGTTCTTCATGGTCCTATGGGAGAAGATGGTTCTATCCAAGGTTTCCTTGAAGTCCTCAAAATGCCTTATGTTGGAACAAATATTCTGTCATCAAGTGTTGCTATGGACAAGATTACAACCAAGCATGTTCTTGAATCTGCTGGCGTTCCTCAGGTTGCCTACACTGTTTACCTAGAAGGTCAAGACTTGGAGGCTGCTATTCTTGAAGCGACAGATAAGCTTGATTTCCCGATCTTCGTTAAGCCAGCCAACATGGGCTCATCAGTTGGTATCTCTAAGGTTGAGGATGTTAATAGCTTGCGCTCTGCTATTGAGCTTGCTCTAAAATACGACAGTCGTATCCTCATCGAGCAAGGAGTTGTGGCACGTGAAATCGAGGTCGGTATCCTTGGAAATAGTGATGTTAAGACGACAGAAGCAGGCGAGGTTGTTAAGGATGTTGCCTTCTACGATTATCAGGCAAAATACATCGACAACAAAATCACAATGGCAATCCCAGCAGAAATTGATGGCCAAGTGATGGCACAAATGAGAACCTATGCGGAGCTTGCCTTCCGTGCTATCGGTGGTTGTGGTTTGTCACGTTGTGACTTCTTTCTGGCAGAAGATGGTTCTATCTATCTTAACGAGTTAAATACCATGCCAGGCTTCACCCAATGGTCAATGTATCCACTCCTTTGGGAAAATATGGGACTAGCTTACTCTGATTTGATTGATCAGTTGATTGATCTTGCTCAAGAAATGTTTTATAAACGTGAGAGTCATTTGATTTAAAAATAGGATCTCCTCTTTGTTAAGATGAGGAGTAAAAAGGAGCTGTCTATTTAACATTTTGTTAGACTAGCTTGATTTTATTGACGAGTTTAAGAGTAGTTTTTTCTCTTGACTTGTGCAGGGGGTGGGAGGTGAACTCAATCTTATTTATGAGTTCTATCCCACTCTCTTTTGCTATATAAGGAGTTATCATGAAACTAACATTACTAGAAATTGCGCGTGTTGTTGGCGCTAAGAACGATTTGTCTGCTATTGAGGATTTTCCTCTTGTGGATATCGAGTTTGATTCTCGAAAAATCAAAGAAGGGGACCTTTTTTTACCCTTGAAGGGTGCCAGAGATGGGCATGATTTTATTGAGACTGCTTTTGCTAATGGTGCGGCAGCAACTTTTTCAGAAAAAAAATTAACTATCGAGCAGCCTTACCTTTTGGTGGATGATGCTCTCAAGGCCTTTCAAGATTTGGCGGCCTACTACCTAGAACGCACAGGAGTCGATGTTATCGCCGTGACGGGTTCAAATGGGAAAACGACAACTAAGGATATGATTTTTGATATCTTGTCAACGACCTACAAGACCTACAAGACTCAAGGCAATTACAACAATGAAATCGGCCTCCCTTATACCGTTCTTCACATGCCTGACGAGACTGAAAAGATTGTTCTTGAGATGGGACAGGACCATATGGGCGATATCAAGCTTTTATCTGAGATTGCCAAACCTCAGATTTCGGTCGTGACCTTGGTCGGAGAGGCTCACTTGGAGTTCTTCGGTAGCCGTGACAAGATTGCCCAAGGTAAGATGCAGATTCAGGACGGGATGGATTCACACGGTATCCTGCTTTTGCCTGACGATGAGATTATCGACCCTTATTTGCCTGAAAACATTAAGACTATTCGTTTTGGAAATGAAGCAGAGCTACAAGTAACTGATTTACAGGAAGCTAAAGAGTCTTTGACCTTCAAGACTAACTTTATGGCTCAGCCAATTACCCTGCCCGTACCTGGTAAGTACAATGCAACCAATGCCATGGTAGCTGCTTATGTTGGTCGTCTGTCTGCGGTTTCTGATGCCAATATCATCTCAGCCTTGGAGAATTTGAATTTGACTCGTAATCGTACAGAGTGGAAAAAAGCTGCCAATGGAGCAGACATTCTTTCAGATGTTTACAATGCCAATCCGACAGCTATGCGCTTGATTTTGGAAACTTTTTCAAGTATTCCAGCCAATGAATCAGGTAAGAAAATCGCTGTCCTCGCTGATATGAAGGAATTGGGTCAAGACTCTGTTCAGCTCCATACCAATATGATTATGAGCTTGAGACCAGATGCCATTGACACCCTTATTTTCTACGGAAAAGATATCGAAGAATTATCTCAATTAGCTAGTCAAATGTTCCCAATTGGACATGTCTACTTCTTTAAGAAAAACGAGGAAGAAGACCAGTTTGAGGAGCTCTTAGCCAAGGTCAAGGAAATTCTCGGTCAGCATGACCAAATTTTACTTAAGGGTTCAAATTCGATGAATCTAGCTAAACTTGTAGAGGAATTGGAAAAGGACTAGTCGCATTTGTTGAAAAGGGAGGGATTAATTCAGATGGTTAATCTGAAAGAGACGTTTCGGATAGAAAAGCTTAAACAGATCAATTGGTATTTTATAGCCTATCGCTTTGTTTTTCTATTTGCCTTTGCTGTCTATTTTTTGAAAAGGTATTTTCCGCAAGATAGTGTCAGTATCTATTTCATCCTATCGATAGGATTGAGTAGTTTGATACTCGCTTGGAATACTTTCAGGAGGGGATGGACTTGGGAAACAGTTTTTGCAATTTTTGCAGCGGTAGCTTATGTTTCTGTTCTCCCTGTTCATTTCTATACGAGAGATTCCTTATCAACTTTTTCTGTCTTATCCTTCTTCTTTTTATCGGTAGCAGTGGATAAGAAAGATAAACAGTTTTTGAAGACTGTCTTTTTAACAAGATTACTTCTGGCTTTATCTGTATTAGGCTTGTTTGATTTTGGGTTTTTCCAAGATTTCTTGATGCAGCGAGGAGATAAGGTTCGACATTCTTTCGGATTTGGACATCCCAATTCACTTGGTATGTATCTGGTTGTCCTGTTTATTGATTATTTTTTGATGATTGGTCAAAAGAATGTTTCCAAGTTGACCTATCTGGTTTGTTTAGGCATTTCCTTGCTAGTCTTTGCGGCTACAGATTCTCGTCTTGGCTTTCTGGCATCTCTTTTGGTCCTACTAGTTGGTGCCTTTAAGGAGAGACTGACTAAGTATCAGATCAAAGGAATCCTCCTTTGGTTGGGTATTGTCTTACTTTATCTATTAGGTATCTTTTTATCTTATAGCTACAAGGAAAATTCAGATTTTTATCAAAACCTCAATACCCTTTTTTCAAACCGCTTGCTCAATGCCTATAATTACATACAGGCTTACGGTTTCCATCTTTGGCCAAATGATTATCCGCCACTTTATTATGGACAGACCATGGTTTACAATGAGAATTTTTACATTGATACCTTGTTGAAAAATGGACTCCTTCTCTATCTTCTGTATCCTATTTTGATGTTTATGCAGTTGAAAAATAAAGTTGTCAATCTCTATCCTGCCTGTTTGATGCTTCTTTGTTTCTTGTTTGCCATGGTTGAAGATTATGAGGCAAGTGTTCTCATGGCAACGCCTCTGCTCTTTAATTATTTTGCTGAAGAGAAAGATGAACTTCATTCACAGTCAGAGCTTGAAATCTAGTAGAAGTATTTGAATTAGTCCTTATTTTTCGTTATAATAAGAGAGTTGCTAGAAAGCAGCTCTTTTATTTTACTGCCTTCTAAAAATCAGAGGAGCTACCAATCTAATTCTATATCATTTAAAAAGCTCTGCTATTATTCATAAAGAAAAAAGAAAGTGACCATATGAGTATCCAAGACGAAATTAAAAAACGCCGTACTTTTGCCATCATCTCTCACCCGGATGCTGGTAAGACAACTATTACTGAGCAATTGCTTTACTTTGGGGGTGAAATCCGTGAAGCTGGTACCGTTAAAGGTAAAAAGACTGGTAACTTTGCCAAGTCTGACTGGATGGATATTGAGAAGCAACGTGGTATCTCAGTAACCTCATCTGTTATGCAGTTTGACTATGCCGGTAAACGTGTCAATATCCTTGATACACCAGGGCACGAGGACTTCTCAGAAGATACCTATCGTACCTTGATGGCGGTGGATGCGGCTGTCATGGTTGTTGACTCTGCCAAAGGTATCGAGGCTCAGACTAAAAAACTTTTTGAAGTTGTCAAACACCGTAACATCCCTGTTTTTACCTTTATCAACAAACTTGACCGTGATGGTCGTGAACCGCTTGATCTCTTGGAAGAATTGGAAGAAGTGCTGGGTATTGCTTCTTATCCGATGAACTGGCCAATCGGTATGGGTAAAGCCTTCGAGGGTCTTTATGATCTTCACAATGAGCGTCTTGAGCTCTACAAAGGTGATGAACGCTTTGCGACTATTGAAGAAGGCGACGGGCTTTTCGCAAGTAATCCTTTCTATGAACAGGCTAAGGAAGATATTGAACTTCTGACTGAGGCTGGTAATGATTTCTCAGAAGAGGCTATCTTGGCAGGCGACTTGACACCTGTTTTCTTTGGCTCAGCTTTGACTAACTTTGGGGTGCAGACCTTCCTTGACACCTTCCTTGAATTTGCACCAGAACCACACGGTCACAAGACGACGAGTGATGAAGTTATTGATCCGCTTAACAAGGACTTCTCAGGATTTGTCTTTAAAATCCAAGCCAATATGGACCCTCGACACCGTGACCGCATCGCCTTTGTTCGTATCGTTTCAGGCGAATTTGAACGTGGTATGTCAGTCAACTTGACTCGCACAGGTAAGGGAGCTAAGCTATCAAACGTTACTCAGTTCATGGCTGAATCTCGTGAAAATGTGGAAAATGCTGTCGCAGGTGACATCATCGGGGTTTACGATACTGGTACCTACCAGGTTGGTGATACCTTGACTGTCGGTAAGAATAAGTTTGAATTTGAACCACTACCAACCTTTACACCAGAAATCTTCATGAAAGTTTCTGCTAAAAATGTCATGAAGCAAAAATCATTCCACAAAGGCATTGAGCAGTTGGTTCAAGAAGGAGCTATCCAGCTCTATAAAAACTATCAGACTGGTGAGTACATGCTTGGAGCTGTTGGTCAACTGCAATTTGAAGTCTTCAAACACCGTATGGAAGGCGAGTATAATGCAGAAGTCGTGATGACACCAATGGGTAAAAAGACTGTTCGCTGGATCAAACCAGAAGACTTGGATGAGCGCATGAGTTCAAGCCGAAATATCTTGGCACGTGACCGCTTCGACCAACCAGTCTTCCTCTTTGAAAATGACTTTGCCCTCCGCTGGTTTGCAGACAAGTACCCAGATGTAGAACTAGAAGAGAAGATGTAATCAATAAACTAAAACTTTATCAGAAAAATCTGGTAAAGTTTTTTATTTTTTGGGATTACTTTTTCGAATAATATTTATGAGGAGGTAAAACTCCAGTGATTTCTATCGGATTACATTTGTTACTGGAATGTTACAAATGTTTCAAAAATGTATTGACTTATAAAATGTAAAGGGATACAATATTCTTGAAAAGAAGAAAGAAGGGTTTGATTATGAAAAAGACAGTTTTTAACCATCAAGAACAACGTTACTCAATTCGCAAATATTCATTTGGTGCAGCATCTGTACTATTAGGAACAGTCTTGTTTATGACTGGAAATCCTGTCTTTGCAGATCAAGATATTACTCCTACAGCAGTGACTTCAGAGGTTCAAGTGACTTCAGAACAGTCAGAGATTCAGAATCTGACAGAAGATTCTACACAAGCAGAAGCTAAAGAAGTTTCAGATGTTCCAATTGAAAATGAGAGTCAAGTCGAAGTTAGTCAGTCAGAAACTCAGGTAACTAATTCTACAGATGTAGCGCATCCTGATGTCTCTAGTCAAGTAACAGAAACGAGTGAAGAAACTCCTCGAGCTATTGTTGCTGAAACTAGTCAAAGTGAGGTCTCAACAGAGACTAGCCAAACCAACGCTAGTGATTCTTCTACGGTATACGAAAATCCAGAAGTAACGCTTGCTCCTAGCGGACAATATATATTCACAGAGCGTACTGCTGTTAGAAACCAACCAAGTTTTGATGCACAGACAAAATTTTATATTGAAAAAAATCAAAAAGTTTTTTACGATCAAGTTCTTGTATCAGAAGGCTATCAATGGGTTTCTTACGAAAGTTATGGTGGCACAAGACGATATGCGGCAGTTGAGAAATTGGTAACTAGCCCTGTGAAAACTCAAACTTATAAGGCTGAAGAAAAGGTTACAGGAACGCTTACGATTGACAATAGTACTGCTCAAGGGTTTACTGTTACCGTGTCAGATGTTTATAGTCCAAATGGTGTTAAAGAAGTGCGTGTGCCAGTATGGACCAATAAAGCTGATCAGGATGATATTATCTGGTACACAGCTGAAAAACAAGCCAATGGTAGCTATAAGGCTCTAGTGGATATCAAAGATCATAAAAATGAACTTGGTGATTATACTGTTCATCTCTATTATGTTCAAAATGATGGAAGTCTTGTTGGCGTAGCTAGCACACAAACTAGCTTAAAAGAGGTTAGTCAAGCTACAAGTGGTCAACTTGAATTTTCAAACCAATCAGAAACTGGCTTCAATATTACAATCACGAATGTTCAAGATCCAGAAGGTGTCAAAGAAGTACGTGTACCTGTTTGGACAAGCAATGCTGACCAAGATGATATCGTTTGGTACACAGCAGCTAAGCAGGATAACGGTGACTACACTGTTCGTGTAGATACGAAAGATCATAAGAATGAGCTCGGTGATTATAATGTCCATCTTTACTATGTGACTACTAGTGGTAATTTGAAAGGTGTGACAACTGGACAGCTTGCGCTTCAAAAGGAAACAAAGACTGAGCAAGTTACTGGTAAATTAACTGTTTCAAATCAAACAGAAAAAGGCTTTGATGTTACGATCTCAGATGTTAAGGATCCAGCTGGTATTAAGGAAGTGCGCCTACCTGTCTGGACCAGTAATGCAGATCAAGATGACATTATCTGGTACACAGCAGCTAAACAGGCTAACGGTGATTATACCCTTCATGTAGATACGAAAGACCATAAAAATGAATTGGGTGATTACAACATCCACCTTTACTATCTAGAAAATGATGGCAACCTCAGAGGTGTGGCGACAAGTCAAACAGTACTTAAAAAGGCAGAGGTAGCGCCAGTAACTGGTACCATTAGCTTCGCCAATCAAACTGAAACTGGATTTGACATCATTGTATCAGGTATTTCAGATGCCAATGGCGTAGCAGAAGTCAAACTACCTGTCTGGACAGAAAAAGGCGATCAGGATGATTTGATTTGGTACACAGCCCAAAATCAAGGTAATGGTACTTACAAAGCGAGTCTGGCATTCAAAAATCATAACAATGAAAAAGGCGACTACAATGTTCACCTTTACTATGTGGAAAATTCAGGTAATATGGTTGGTGTTAGCACAGCTAAATTCACCGCAGGACCTGAAAAAACAAGCCAACAAGAACCAGCTAAGCAAGAAACTACTAGCGGTAAATATGTTCTAACAGCTGATACTGCAGTCAAAAATGAGGCTAAGTTGACAGCTGAAGATCAATTTGTTCTTAAAAAGGGTAGTGAGATTAACTACGATAAGCTTGTTGAAGCAGATGGCTACCAATGGCTCTCTTATACAAGTTATTCAGGAACTCGCCGCTATCTTCCATTCACAAAATTGACTAATTCTACAGTAACCGTCCCTCAAAAAGATGCTGTGTCATCTAGTGATAGTAAGAAACTTGCAGCCTCAGGTACTTATCAATTTACAAAAACAGTTGAAGTCAAAAGTCAGGCTAAACTAAGTGCGGAAACAGAGTTTACCTTCCAAGCTGGAGAAAAGATTTTCTATGATCAAACCCTCCAAGCAGATGGTCACCAATGGATTTCTTATAAGAGCTATGCAGGAATTCGCCGTTATATTGCCATTGACTAGATAATCAAAAAGAGCTTGAGATAAATTCTCAGGCTCTTTTTTGATTTTAGGACTGTTTAGTATTTAAAAGTCTGTACATGAATGGTGATAATGCCCAGATGACAAGAATGCAGGCAAGGGTTTCGCCCAACCAAGAGAAACCGTTAATATAGAAAGAGTAGTAGATGGCACTCTGACCTTTTGGAGCGTAAGAACCCCAGAAGATAATACCAGCAATAAAGTGAATGACGTAACGAGAGAGTGTCCCAATGATAATTCCTAACATAGAAGTAAGGAGTAATCTGACATTTTGTTTCTTAGATCTTGCTTTATCAATGGCTGGTTTGACAATCCCTCCGACTCCGATAAGGGCGAAGGCAACAAAGTACTCTAGAAAACCCTGAAAGACATTGAGGAAGCCACCAGCAGCTTGACCAGTCACGATTTGAAGGAGTCCCCAGATGAATCCTGAGAGCATACCTGCCTTTGTACCCCAGCGAAAGGTCACGATGAAGATGGGCACCATTTTAAAAGAAAAGGAAATCCAAGGTCCAATCTGCATGGGTTGGGTAAAGACATCTAAGATATAAGCCAGAGTAGCAAAGAGCGCCACTTCGGCAAGCATACGAATATTTGTTTTTTTCATAAAAAAGCCTCCTAGCCTCAATCGATGATTGCAGGCATTTGTTTAATCTGCCACAATCAAAACATCGAAAGAAATCAGGAGTTGATTTTTGTGATGATTCACATCCCTACGCAGGTACTAACCTGATCAGGTGATAAGAGTTTAGGATTCCCATTCTCAGCAAAAGCTCCTCTTGTGACCTTATTATTATAATATATCAAACTAATCATTGCAAGCGCTTTTACTCTTTTTAATTGCAGTTGCTTGAGATATTTGTTATAGTGTAAAAAAGATTGGAGGACCTCAACATGGGTATTTTTTCAGGTTTAATTGGAAATGCTTCGCAGAAAGATAATGATAAGGTAGAGCGTCAGCTGGAGGATATTTTGATTCCTGGTGAGCAGGTTACCTTGGCTTATTCTTTGGTAAGAGATTTGGTTGTCTTTACTGAAAAGCGTTTGATTTTGGTAGATATTCAAGGTGTGACTGGCAAGAAAACGTCTTATAAGTCAATTCCTTATGGCTCTATCTCTCGTTTCACGGTGGAAACAGCAGGGCATTTTGACCTAGATGCAGAATTGAAAATTTGGATTTCATCTGCTCTTGAACCAGCAGAAGTGCTTCAATTTAAGAGTGACCGTAATGTTGTTGATATTCAGCGTGCCTTGGCAGCGGCAGTTTTGAAGTAATAATTGAAAAAGTAAAGGGACTACCTTTGCTTTTCTTTTTATCAAAAAAAGTCAAATTCCGACTATTTATTTTTTATTGTGTTATAATGGATAGGTTGTCAAAACACTAGTATGACAGATTGAAAAAGATATTTGAACACGCCCTGAATACTGTATGTAAAAAGATGAACTACCTTGTGTGCAAGTACACGCCGTTGTTTCTCTATTTTCTTTGTATTCTATGGGCTTTGTATCATTTTATTCGAACACGGGCTAAAAGGCTAGTGAAAAAGAGAAATCTTCCTAGACGCAAGCGTCTTCGTCAGATTTCCTATTTTCATACGCCTTTCTTACCGCCCTTTGCATCATTTATAATAGGGCAGCTTCGCACTGCCTTTTAGAAAGAAGAAACAATTGAAATTTACAGAATTAAACCTATCCGATGCCATCCAATCAGCAGTCCTTGCTGCTGGTTTTGAAAAACCTTCTCCAATTCAGGAGTTGACAATTCCTCTAGCCCTTGAGGGTAAGGATGTTATCGGTCAAGCGCAAACTGGTACTGGTAAAACTGCAGCCTTTGGTTTGCCAACGCTTGATAAAATTGATACAGAACGTAATGTCGTTCAAGCTCTTGTGATTGCACCAACACGTGAGTTGGCTGTGCAGTCTCAAGAGGAACTCTTCCGTTTTGGACGTGATAAGGGTGTTAAAGTTCGCTCTGTTTACGGTGGTTCATCTATTGAAAAACAAATCAAGGCTCTTCGCTCAGGTGCCCACATTGTTGTTGGGACACCAGGTCGTCTTTTGGACTTGATTAAACGCAAAGCTTTGAAATTGCAAGATGTTGAAACACTTATCTTGGATGAAGCTGATGAAATGCTTAACATGGGCTTCCTTGAAGATATCGAGGCTATCATTTCACGTGTTCCAGAAGAGCGTCAAACGCTTCTCTTCTCAGCAACAATGCCAGATGCTATCAAACGTATTGGTGTTAAATTTATGAAAGATCCTGAGCATGTTAAAATTGAAGCTAAAGAATTGACCAACGTTAATGTTGACCAATACTACATTCGTGTTAAAGAACAAGAAAAATTTGATACCATGACACGTCTTATGGACGTTGATCAGCCAGAATTGTCAATCGTATTCGGTCGTACAAAACGCCGTGTTGACGAGTTGACACGTGGTCTTAAATTACGTGGTTTCCGTGCAGAAGGTATCCACGGAGATTTGGATCAAAATAAACGTCTTCGTGTCATCCGTGACTTCAAGAACGATCAAATTGATATTCTTGTAGCAACTGATGTTGCGGCGCGTGGTCTTGATATTTCAGGCGTTACTCACGTTTATAACTACGATATTCCACAAGATCCAGAAAGCTATGTTCACCGTATTGGACGTACTGGTCGTGCTGGTAAGTCAGGTCAGTCAATCACTTTCGTTTCACCAAACGAAATGGGTTACTTGGCTATTATTGAAAACTTGACTAAAAAACGCATGAAAGGTCTTAAACCTGCGACAGCAGAAGAGGCTTTCCAAGCTAAGAAAAAAGTTGCACTTAAAAAGATTGAGCGTGACTTTGCTGACGAAACGATTCGTGCTAACTTTGATAAGTTCAAAGGCGATGCTGTTAAATTGGCTCAAGAATTCACACCAGAAGAGCTTGCTCTTTACATTCTCAGCTTGACTGTTCAAGATCCAGATACAATGCCAGAAGTTGAGATTGCACGTGAGAAACCACTTCCATTCAAACCATCAGGCGGAGGCTTTGGTGGCAAAGGTAAAGGTGGCCGTGGTAATCGTGACCGCAACCGTGGTGGTCGTGACAATGATCGTCGCCGTGGAGATCGCCGTCGTGACCGTGATGATCGTGACGGGGGACGCCGCGATTTCAAACGCACATCAAACAAAAATAAAAAAGACTTCCAAAACAAGGATAACAAACGCCCACACCGCACATCAAGCGAAAAGAAAAACGGCTTTGTCATCCGTAACAAAGGCGATAAATAATGGTATAAGACTCCTTTAATTCATTATAGGATATATCAGAATGAGACTCAACTTAGGTTGGGTCTTTTTTTGATAAAAAAACTAACCTTTCAGTCTGAAAGATTAGTCTTATGTTCCGCTATATAATCCAACTTTGCCTGTCTTTTTTTCCGCTTAAAGTAGCTTTCGGCACTCATGGCAGCTGACTTGCTGTCGTGTTCTTCCCAGTAGAGGAGTTTGACGGGGAGTCTGGTCTTGGTATATTTGGCACCTCTGCCTGCATTGTGGTTTTTGATGCGTCGCTCAACATCAGTTGTGTAGCCTGTGTAGAGGCTGCCGTCTGCACAGGCCACCACGTACATGTAGGCTTTTTTGCTGTCTTTTTCTTCCTTTTTCTGTTTATGCTCTGCCATTTTTTCCAAAATAAATCTCAAAAATCTCATCGGTGTAGTCGCCGTTGTCCTTATGGACAAAAAGTGGCGGTAGAATCTTCATGCCGTCGGTCGAGCCGTCCTTGATAGCCTCAATCAGCAGCATATTAGCCTCCTTGCCAGCCTTGGGATAGACAAATTGGATACGCTTGGGAGCGAGGTTGTAGTTGCGCATGGTGTCTATGATGTCTAGGAAACGGTCAGGTCGGTGGACCATAGCCAAGCGACCATTGGATTTGAGGGCATGGCGTGCGACCTGACAGATTTCTTCCAGATTGGTTGTGATTTCGTGTCGCGCTAGTAAATAATGCTGGGACAGATTCTTTTTAGAAGTCTCGGTAGACTTGAAGTAGGGAGGATTGCAGAGCATGAGATCAACTTGGGAACGAGGAACATGATTGAGTAGATTTTTCAGGTCATCGTTAATCATGGTAACTTGGTCTTCCAAGTGATTGAGCTGAATAGAACGCTCAGCCATCTCAGCTAGTCTCTCTTGCAATTCAATCAGTTTAATAGGAGCTTCGGTCTGTGTAGAGGCAAAGAGTCCTACAGCTCCATTACCTGAGCAGAGGTCAACAATCAGCCCCTTCTTAGGAATTTTTGGAAATCGTGATAGGAGAACGCTGTCGATAGAGTAGCTAAAAACTTCCTTATTTTGAATAATTTTTACATCTGTTGAGAAGAGCTGGTCGATACGCTCTCCCTCTTTTAAAAGTTCATGTGTCATGTCTTCTATTATAACAAAAAAACAGCCCTTCTCTGAGAAAATCAATCCTATTTTCCTATAGAAGAAACTATTTTTACTTGTTATTCTAAGACACCGAAGGTATAACCTTGATCTTTGTAGTACTGGATAATCTGTGGTAAAGTTTGAAGCGTCAGCTCTTTTCCAACAATATCGTGCATCAAGAGAACCTTGATTGGTGTGTCATGGAAGTACTGAGTTGATGACTGGATATACTGCATCATAGCCTCAGAAGTAGTTGGTCTTTTTGAGAGAGGCTCTGCGTCTCCAGCTAGAGTATTCCAATCCATCCAAGAGATACCAAGATTGGCAAGACTAGCGTCAGCATTTTCCAAGCCTGTCCAAGACATGTGACCACCAGGATAGCGGAAGACATTTGTCTGGAAATCGTCACCAAGATAGGTTTTTAAAACAGCCTGCGTCTGGGTCGCCTCATAGACAATCTGATCTGTATTTCCAACGCGGTTTGGATAGAGCAGGTTGAAATTGTGGCTCATACTGTGAGCTGCAATGGCATGACCTTCCGAAATCTGCCTTTCGATGATTGATTTAGTCTCATCTGTGACATTATTTCCTACCAAGAAAAAGGTAGCAGGGACCTGATATTGAGCAAGAACATCAAGAATTTGAGGAGTGATAACAGTATCTGGTCCATCATCGAAGGTCAAAAAGACGATTTTTTGATCTGTAGTTGCTGTTCCATCCATATAAGATCTGATTTCGCTGGTAGAATAAGCATAACTATCAGCATGGTAGTTGTGATTGGTTCCAGGCATAAGCTGAGAAGGGTTAATGCTTTCGCTGCTACTTTCACTGGTCTCAGATGATTCGGACGAGTCTTCTTCAGTCTTGTCTGTCTGACTCATTTTAACTTTGTCACTTTGACTTGCTTTTTGGCTTGGTTTGTAGAGTGTAAAGCCGATGAGTCCTATGGTGATAAGAATCAAGACAAGCAAAACACCGTTGATTATGCTATAGAGATTTCTATTTTTCATGGTCCTAATATTTCTTTTAATCCTAAAGTACTAACAATACTGTTATTATATCGTAAATTTTTGGAAAATAAAAGTCAATTTAAGAATTCTAGCCTGATTCTGATTTTTAGTGATGTATCAAGGTTTTGAAGCTCAGCTATTTCCATAAGGGGAAAGAAATGGAATGGGAGAAATAATTTTTTCTAATCTCTCTTTACCTATCTGCCTTTCGTCTTTGCAAGTGTCCTGAAATTCGGTATAATGTTAGGGAGTGGACTTGTTCCAAATTTTCACGTTTTTAAGGAGTCAAGCATGTTTTATGCCTATTTACGTAGTATCGTTGTTTTCCTGATTTGGGTTTTCAATGGTAATACTCACTATCATCATAAGGAAAATATTCCTGATTCAGAGGAAAATTATATTTTGGTTGCACCTCATAGAACCTTCTGGGATCCCGTTTTCATGGCTTTTGCGGCTCGTCCTAAGCAGTTTATCTTTATGGCCAAGAAAGAATTGTTTAGCAACCGTATTTTTGGCTGGTGGATTCGTATGTGTGGCGCCTTTCCGATTGACCGTGATAATCCTGGTCAGGCGGCCATCAAGTACCCTGTTAATATCCTCAAAAAAGGTCACCGTTCTCTGATTATGTTCCCAAGCGGTAGCCGTCATTCGACAGATGTTAAGGGCGGTGTAGCAGTCATTGCTAAGATGGCTAAGGTACGTATCATGCCGACAACCTACCTTGGACCAATGAAGTTAGGGGATTTGGTTAAAGGACAGCGTGTGGATATGAACTTCGGAAATCCTATCGATATTTCTGATATCAAGCGTATGAATGATGAGGGAATCGAAGAAGTAGCTCGTCGTATTCAGGCAGAATTTGACCGACTGGATGAGGAGAGTAAAGTCTACCAAGCAAGTGCTAAGAAGGTCAGTCTTCTGACTTATATTTATCGTATTCCACTCATGCTTGTTGCGATTATCCTGGTTCTTTTGACCATGATTTTCAGCTACGTGGCAAGCTTTGTCTGGAATCCAGAAAAACATAGAAAAGATTAATATTTTGTTGAGAACTGGCTTTGGTCAGTTCTTTTTGTATGGTCACAGATATTTTGTCCATGATTTTTTTCTGTTTTAGCAATTTCTTCGAATAATATTATTGAGGAGGAGTTTATGCTAGAAGACATCTTAGATAAAGTGAAGACTTACAAGGTTTATCTTGCTTTGGGACTGGTTTTGGTCCTTGTTCTGGGGATTTTCATGTGGAAATCTGCTGCGCCTAAGGAGGTAGACAGTCTGCCTGAGCTTGCTATCTCTAGTCAAAGTCTGGAGTCATCTGATAGCTCCGCTATTTCCCAAGAACAATCGACGATTTATGTAGATATCAAGGGAGCCGTGGCAAATGAGGGAGTCTACGAGCTTGAGCCTGAAAGTCGTGTGATGGATTTGGTCAAGATGGCAGGAGGAATGACTGCTGAGGCAGATCGAAAGTCGGTCAATCTGGCTCAAAAACTCAAGGACGAAGATGTGATTGTCATTGCCAAACAGGGAGAAGTGGTGGCAGCCTCATCTTCTCAAGCGACAGGAGCTTCGAGTTCAGCCTCATCTGATAAAATCAATCTGAATTCGGCAAGCTTGACTGACCTTCAAACCATCTCTGGAATTGGCGAAAAAAGAGCGCAGGATATCATCGACTATCGTGATAGCAATGGTGGTTTTAAGTCTGTTGATGAGTTGACAAATGTCTCAGGTATCGGCGAGAAGACTCTGGAAAAGCTCAAGGAAGAGGTTACAGTTGACTGATTTTCTCCCTATAAAACCCATCTATCTAGCCTATTTAGCAGTCCTAGTGTCCTTTCTCATCTTCTCTTGGAATGTCTGGACGCTGGGACTCTTTCTTTTTAGCCTACTGGCGATTCTGAGACAATACAGCTGGCAGAGATCGTTTAAGACGCTTGCTATTTTGTTAGTCTTTTCACTCTATCTTTTTGGGGTCAATAGCTGCGCTAAAAACAAGGAAAAAGACTTACCCGAGGAAGTGACACAGGTTCAGATGATAGCTGATAGCATCTCTGTCAATGGAGACAGACTGTCTTTCAGAGCTAGGTCAGCAGGGCAGACCTATCAAGCCTACTACCAGATTAAGACTGAAGAAGAGCAGACCTTTTTTAAGAATTTAGACAAGACCTTGCTCTTAGAGGTTGAAGCTGGTCTGGAAGAACCCGCTCAGCAGCGCAATTTTCACGGTTTTGATTACAGACGCTATCTGAAATTTCAAGGTATTTATGCTATTTTGCAGGTGTCGGATATTAAGTCAATCAAGCAGGCAAGCGGTATAGGCTTTTGGGATAGCTTGGCTGATTTGAGGCGCAAGCTTATTGTCCACAGTCAAAAGACTTTTCCACAACCCATGTCTCACTATATGACGGGTCTGCTGTTTGGTTATTTGGATAAGTCTTTTGAGGAGATGAGTGACCTTTATTCTGATTTGGGGATTATTCATCTTTTTGCCCTATCGGGTATGCAGGTCGCTTTTTTCATGGGGCTTTGGCGTCGTTTCTTGGTCAAAATTGGTTTGACGCTAGATTGGATTAACTGGCTCATGCTTCCAACTGCTATCCTCTATGCAGGTCTGACTGGTCTGACTATCTCAGTTATTAGAGCCCTCTTGCAGATACTTTTAGCTCAGTTGGGACTGAGAAAGTGGGACAACTTTGCTGCTAGTCTTGGACTAATGTTTCTATTCATGCCTTATTTTTTGATGACTACTGGTGGCATGTTGAGTTTTGCTTATGCTTTTATTTTGACCTTGCTTGATTTTGAAGGGATTCTTGCTTGGAGGAAGTCGCTGCTTGAAGTTCTTTCAATCAATATGGGCATTCTGCCAATTCTGACTTGGACCTTTGCGACCTTTCAACCTCTGGCAATTCCTTTGACTGCCATTTTTTCTCTGATTTTTGACTATTTTCTGCTACCATTTCTGACTTTGGCATTTGCCCTTTCACCTTTGCTAGTGCTGGACTTTGTCAATCCTCTATTTGAGCTTTTGGAGTCTAGTCTGCTTTTGCTGGGAAAAGTGACTGGCGGTGCCTGGGTCTTTGGTGCGTCTAGCCTTGCTCTCACCTTCCTAGCTCTGCTGAGCTTAGGTTTTCTTTCTGACAGACGATTCTGGAAGAAGGGAGTTCTTTATCTCCTTTTGGGACTCTGTCTTTTGGGCAATAAGCATCCGCTGGAAAATGAAGTGACTGTCATAGATGTAGGTCAGGGCGACAGCATTTTCCTAAGAGATATGACTGGGAAAACCATCCTCATCGATGTGGGTGGCAAGGTCAGTTTCAGCGAGAAGGAAGAGTGGCAGAAGGGGCTTACTGATGCCAATGCTGAGCGGACCTCCATTCCCTATCTTAAGTCTCGGGGTGTGTCGAAAATTGATCAACTAGTGCTGACTCATACCGATAGCGACCATATTGGGGATCTGGAAGTTTTTCTGGAAGAAATAGATGTCGGTGAGATTTTGGTCAGTCAGGGAAGTTTGACCGTGCCAGACTTTGTTGCAAGGCTTAGAAAACTTAAGAAACCAGTCAAAGTTCTGTCAGCAGGACAGACACTATCCATCATGGGGAGTCAGTTGCAGGTGCTTTATCCACAGACGACTGGTGACGGTGGTAATAATGACTCTATCGTTCTCTATGGTAAGCTGCTCAACAAACGCTTTTTATTCACAGGCGATCTGGAAAAAGAGGGGGAAGAGGCTCTGATGACAACTTATGCACACTTGCCTGTTGATATTTTAAAAGCAGGGCACCATGGCTCAAAAGGGTCATCCAGTCCTGAATTTTTGGATTTTATTGCGGCTGATGTGGCTCTGGTTTCAGCAGGGCAGGACAATCGCTACCAGCATCCCCACCAAGAAACTCTGGAGCGTTTTGAAGAGCGTCAGATGACTGTTTATCGAACAGACCAGATGGGAGCTATTCGTTTTCGTGGCTGGCAGACTTGGACTCTTGAGACGGTTAGGTAGTAAAATTTCAAGTTAGTGTAAAATAATACTCGGTAAATCGTTTACAGGTTTTCAAAACGAAAAAAGTCCTATATCCTAGGAAATGCAAAAAAAGTAACCTAGAAGG
>NZ_JAFBEH010000030.1 GCF_016908645.1 Streptococcus loxodontisalivarius | reverse complement strand
GCTTAATTATTTAGTCAACCCACTACAGTTGACAAAGAGCCGATTCTCTCTCGTACTTAATTATTAGTCAACCCACTACAGTTGACAAAGAGCCACAAAAGAGAGAACCAATTTGATTCTCTCTCGTGCTTAATTATTTAGTCAACCCACTACAGTTGACAAAGAGCCAAAACTTCTTAATAGTACTCACCTTGACGGTAGTTCCATGAGTTGAAGTGATCTGAAAGGTGCATCATGATTTTATCGATGTCAAGACCTTTACGGATAACTACTGGACATGGTTCGATTGAACGGCTTCCTTGGCCTTGTTCTGGGATCAATTTACCTTCGGCATCAACCATTGATACCATAACACCTTGCTCGTAACGCGTTTCGATTGTTTTGTCAGGTTGGATTGATGCTACGTAGTCGTCAGCTTCGATAACGAGGTCAACGTGTGACTCGATACGTTCACCGATACCTTCAACCTTACCACGGTTACCTTTACCTGAAGGGTTAGCTGATGATGCGTAAACCATCTTACCTTCATTTTCCCACATTTCTTTAGCGATTTGCTCACCAGCAACACCAAACTTGATAACGAAACATGAAGTTCCACGAACGTCAGTCATCAACTCTTCACGACCGTCACCAAATGCTTGAAGTTTTGCGTAAGCATCTTCACGCCATGGAAGGATACATCCAAGGAGGATATCTTCATCCCAGTGTTTTTGGTAGAAAGCATCGATTTCTGGTGTCAATTGAGCAAGCGCACGCAATTCTTCCATGCTACCACAAAGAACAACACCTGGTTTGTTACGGTTACGTTCTTTAGCTTCAAATTTACGCTCAAGACCAGCTTTATCGCTTGTCATGATGATATAACCAACTTTAGTTGGTGTAACGATACATCCGCCTTCGCCTTTAAGAATTTCAAGACCTTCTTGATTAAGATTTCCATCCCATTGGACATGTTTTGTCATAATAACACCTATTTCTAAACTTATTTAGTCGAATTTTTCAAAAAATTCAATACTCTTAACATTTTAACATCTTAGCCTAGCAAATTCAAGCTTTTCTAAGCATTTTTCACAATTTTCAAAATTGATACACAATTACATCTATTGCCAATAACTTGGACGATTCTTTTCATACTCAGCAATGAGATCTTCATACTGGAGAGTAATCCCAATATCATCTAGACCGTTGACCAACTTATGTTTCCACTCACCATCGATTTCGAAATCAAAGGTACCAAATGGTGTGATCAGTTTTTGATTTGGAAGGTCAACCGTCACTTCCTCATCAGGAGCAAGCGCAGCTAATTGCTGACGTACCTCAAGTGGCTGAACAATAGGTAAAATCCCGTTATTGAGGTCATTGTTATAGTGAATATCCCCAAAAGAACCTGCTACAATCACTTTAAAACCATAGTCGGCCAAGGCCCAGGCAGCATGCTCACGAGAAGAACCCGCACCAAAGTTGTCACCAGTCACAAGGATGCTTGCAGAACGATACTCAGGACGATTGAAGATAAAATCAGGGTCATCCGTGTAACGATCATCTGTATAACGCCACTCGTAAAAGAGGTATTTACCAAAGCCTTTTTTATCAATCAATTTCAAGAATTGCTTTGGCAAAATTTGGTCCGTATCAATATTGTCATTCATCAAGGGAACAGTCGTCCCACTGTAAACTGTAAATTTTTCCACGACCTAACCCTCCTGTGCTTCTGGCAATTGTCTCACATCAACAAAGTGCCCGTAAATAGCTGCCGCTGCTGCCATGGCAGGACTACATAGATGGGTTCTAGCTCCCGCACCTTGACGGTCTTCAAAGTTACGGTTACTTGTTGAAGCACAGTGGACACCCGGTGCCACCTTGTCAGGATTCATCCCTAGACACATAGAGCAACCTGGATCACGCCATTCAAATCCAGCATCCATGAAAATCTTATCCAAGCCAAGTTTTTCAGCAGCACGCTTAACAGGACGAGATCCTGGAACAACAACAGCTGTTAGGTTAGGATTAATTTTCTTGCCTTTAACAAACTTAGCAGCAAGCTGCAAGTCACTCAGCCTAGCGTTGGTACAAGAACCAAGGAAAACATAACCGATTTCAATATCTTCAGCTTTTTGTCCAGGCTCAAGATCCATATACTTGTAAGCACGCTCATCATTCATGTCACGAACTTCTGGAAAGGCTTGGTCAAAGGACACACCCATGGATGGATTGGTTCCCCAAGTAACCATAGGAGCTAGCTGAGAAACATCAATGGTAATGACCTTATCATAGACCGCATCATCATCTGAAACCAGCGTCTTCCAGTCAGCTACTGCCGCTTCAAAATCTTTAGGACGGCATTCTTTATCTGCAAGATAATCAAAGGTCTTCTGATCGGGATTCATAATTCCCATCTTAGAGCCAAACTCAACTGACATATTACAGATGGTCATACGTTCTTCCATGGATAGGGCATCAATGGCTTCGCCACGGTATTCTACTGCATGTCCAACACCAACTGCAACACCATGTTGAGCAATCAAGGCAAGAACAAAATCCTTAGCATAGACACCTTTTTGCGGTTGACCAATATACTCTACCAAGAGTTTCTTAGGCTTAACTTGCCAGATGGTTTGAGTGGCAAAAACATGCTCTACCTCTGTTGTCCCGATACCAAAACCGATAGCTCCAAAGGCACCGTGTGTAGCGGTGTGACTATCACCACAGACGATGAATTTCCCTGGCTGTGTACGTCCAGTTTCTGGTCCAACCATGTGGACAATCCCTTGTTTTTCTGAACCGTGGTCAGCATGATCAATACCAAAATCAACCACATTTTCAGCCAGTTTATCCATCTGTGCCTTAGAGATCACATCACGAATATCATAGATATTTACCGTTGGAACATTATGGTCAAAGGTACCAAATGTCAAATCAGGACGACGCAATTTGCGCCCTGCATCTCTCAATCCTTGGAAGGCTTGAGGACTTGTTACTTCGTGGATATAATGTTGATCCACGTACATGAGCTGGGGCTCGCCGAGGTTGCCGGTCACGACATGACGCTCCCAAACCTTATCAAAAATAGACTTTCCGCTCATTTTTTATACCAAACTTTCGCAGGATAAACCTGCAGATAACTTTCTAACACTCAGATCAGACGATTGAGTAAATTTTCTCAAGAAAGATATTTCCAAACAAGGTAGGCTAGACCTAGTGTTAGGCCCATGCCTAGATACCAAGTCGCTTGAAAATACCATTTTCGTGTTTTATGATGGAAAAATTTTCCAGCTATGAAAGCACCGAAACCTCCAAAAAAGACTGCAATAAGAAGGAGGCTCTTCTCTGAAATACGCCATTGACCACGAACAGCACGTCTCTTGTCAATGCCATAGGTGATAAAAACAAGCAGATTCCAGAGGCCTAGATAAATTAGAAAATCAACCATTAGAGATTTGCAATGATAGCAGCTGTCATTTCAGCTGTAGAGGCTGTGCCACCGATATCACGTGTCAGTACACCTGCTGCCAAGGTTGCGTCAACTGCCTTTTCAATCATGGCTGCGCCAGCATTTTCCCCGAAGGAATCGCGGAGCATCATAGCCACTGATAGAATCATGGAAATCGGATTGGCAACTCCTTGACCAGCAATGTCAGGAGCAGAGCCATGAATGGGTTCGTAAAGGCTAGGACCATCTGCTGAGTGAGATGCTGATGGCATAACACCCAAAGTACCAGGCAGAACTGATGACTCATCAGACAAAATGTCACCAAAGAGATTTTCGGTCACAACAACATCAAAACGAGCTGGATTAGTAATCATAATCATGGCTGCGCTATCGACCAACTGATGTTCCAAAGTGACATCAGGATAGTCTTTAGCAACTTCATCCGCCACTTGACGCCAAAGTTTTGAAGTCGCAAGAACGTTTTGCTTATCAATTGAAGTCACTTTCTTGCCACGACCTTGAGCAATCTCAAAAGCCTTGACCATGATACGACGGATTTCCTCCGCTGAGTAGTCATTGATATCTCTTGCCTTATCAACTTCAAGAATGTGGTCTCCAAAGTAGATACCACCTGTCAACTCACGTACCACAACAAAGTCAACACCTTCAATACGCTCTGCCTTTAAAGGTGACAAGTGCTTAAGGGCATCAAAAATCTTAACAGGACGGATATTAGCAAAGAGATTAAGTTCCTTACGAATGGCAAGCAAACCTTGTTCTGGGCGAACGGGTGCGTTGTCATACTGAGGACTACCGATAGCAGCCAACAAGATAGCATCTGCTTCTTTAGCTGCATCTAAGGTATCTTGTGGAAGGGGATGTCCTGCTGCGTCAATGCCAGCTCCACCAAAGGCCTTAGCTTCCAGAGCGTAGTCGAAATCAATTTTCTCAGCTACTGCTTCAAGAACTTGAAGACCTGCTGCCATAATTTCAGGACCGATACCATCACCAGCAAGGGTTACAATTTTATGTGTCATCTGCTACTCCTTAGTTGCTTGGAAGGTCACGATATGAGACGGCTTTGCCGATTTCGCCAGCATTTTCTTTTTGAACAAAAGCATTAGCATTAACGTAAGCGATAGCACCAGCTTTCAAAACATCAAAGTCAATACCTGAAGCATTGAAAATAGTTCCTGAATCAACATTTTCAACAGAAACAGATACACGTGCTTGGGCATCGATACCTTCTGTTACAGCATCGATATTGTAGCTGAGTAGTTTAACTGTTTGGTTGAAGAATTTATCGATGGCGTTAAAGATAGCCTCAACTGATCCTTTACCGTTTGCGATAACTTCAACATCTTCATTGTCTTCATTTGACATAGTAACGACTGCAGTTACGGTATCATCTGGATTAGAAGTCAATTTTAAGTCATCAAAATGGAACCCTTCTGGGTTAGAAATTTCATTGCCATCTACTAAAGCAACAATATCAGCATCTGTAATTTCATGTTTTTTATCAGCCAATTTCTTGAAGTTAGCAAAGAGTGTTGCAATTTCAGACTCTTCAAAATCAAGTTGTAATTCTTTGAGTTTTTCAACAAAGGCATGACGACCTGAGAGTTTACCAAGTGGAAGAGAGTTTTTCTTAACACCAACCAATTCAGGTGTAATGATTTCATAAGTGAGTGGGTTTTTAAGAACACCATCTTGGTGAATACCTGATTCGTGTGAGAAGGCATTACCACCCACAATTGGTTTATTCTTAGGAAGGGGAATACCTGAGAAACGAGAAACCATTTCAGAAGTATTCATCGTTTCGTTCAAGACGATATCAGATGTAGCTTGATAGTAATCTTCACGAATATTAAGCGCAACAGCAACTTCTTCTAGGGCTACGTTACCAGCACGTTCACCAATACCATTGACCGTTCCTTCAACACGACCTGCACCGTTTTTAATGGCTGCAAGTGTATTGGCAGTTGCCATACCCAAGTCATTGTGACAGTGTGGACTGAAGATGATTTCACGGTCAGATTTGATATTTTCAATCAGATATTTGAAAATGTATCCGTATTCTTCAGGCGTTGTGAAACCAACTGTGTCTGGAATATTGATATAAGTAGCACCTGCATCTACAGCTGTTTGAACTACTTGAAGAAGAAAGTCCAACTCAGTACGTGTTGCATCCTCTGGTGAAAACTCAACGATTTCAAATTTTGAACGTGCATAAGAGACATGTTCTGTTACACTTTCAAGAATTTCTTCCTTAGTTTTTTTCAGTTTGAACTCACGGTGGATAGGACTAGCAGCAATGAAAACATGAATTTGTGGGAATTTTGCATCCTTGATAGCTTCATAACAAGCATCAATATCAGATTTGACAGCACGTGCCAGACCAGAAACAGCTGTTTTTGTCATTATTGCTGCAATTTGTTTTACTGCTTCAAAGGAATCTGGACTTGCTGCTGGGAAACCAGCTTCGATTGATGAAATTCCCCATTTTTCCAACTGCTTAGCAATTGCGACCTTCTCTTTGATAGAGAAGTTTACACCCGGCGTTTGTTCGCCATCACGAAGACTTGTATCAAGAAATTCAACTGTACGCATAGTATACCTCTTTCTAAGATTATTCCTGACAATAAATCAGGAAAACATGGCTGGTAGCTGCCTTTGAAGCACTCTGATGAGAATAAGCTAACTTGTCGCAATTCTCTGAAAATCATAGCTAGACTGCAGAAACTAAATTTTCTTGAAGAGCTTCTCAGCTAACTACCAACCATTCCTAACAATAAAATTAAAAACCCGCTAGGAGAATTCCAAGCGAGTTTTTCTTTCCCGCTTGGTAAGCCAAACAGGACTAATGCTTCTTCATGCACTAGCCCTCATTACGCAATAGCAAAACAGTTTTTGTTGCGAATGTCATTTGACTCCTCCTTATCGATAGTTATTACAAATATCTTAACGTTTCCTACTCATTTTGTCAAGGAAATAATTCAGAATTGCTGAATTTTCTGAAAAGTTGCTACAATTTATTTTCCTACAACTTTCAAAAAAAGTGAAAGGAAATATTCCTCTCACTTCTTCGATTATAGCGTAATGGTTTGATAGTATTTCTCAATACCGCTAACAATAGCTGTCGCTAGCTTTTCTTGATAAACTGTACTTCTGATTTTCTGATTTTCAGATGCATTTGACAGATAGCCCAATTCCAAGAGAACTGCTGGTGCTGTGGTTTCTCTAAGCACAGCAAATGTTTCTCTTCTAACACCGTTATTAACTGCACCAGTTCCTGAGATGACTGCACTTTGAATATCATTTGCAAGAATTGCACTCAATTCAAGACGTTTAGTATCATTATGGTAAGTTTTGTTGATTCTTGATGGGTAATCGGCAGCATACTGATAGTAGTAAGTTTCAATTCCTTGAGCTGAGGCTGATGTAGAAGCATTGAAGTGAATACTAATAAAGAGGTCTGAATCACTAGCATTTGCCTTGCTTGAACGATCAAGTAGTCCAACAGCCACATCGCTGTCTCTTGTTGTCACAACACTGTAACCAAGTTGCTCAAGTTTTGATTTTACTAAACTTTCAACCGCTAGATTCACAGTCTTCTCTGCCGTATTATAATAATATGCTCCAGAATCATAACCCCCATGACCAGCATCCAGATAAATCGTTTTTGTTACAACGCTATAGTTTCCTTGAGACGCTGTTCCTAAATTTTTCGAAGCAAGAAGGTAATCCCCTACGACATATCCACTTCTCTCACCATCTTGGTAATCCACATAAGCATGAATTGTATATGTTCCCTCAACTCCTCGATGCTTCAATTGATTTACTTGAATTGTCGCCTGATTATTTGTTGGAGTTACAGTGTACCAATGAATATTTGATTGCCCTTCTTCTGACCAAGCAGCTACACTGATACTTTTAATACTTCGGTTAATAGCAGAGCCATCAACCAAAATGTCTACGATTCCCTTATCTTTATCATATTCTGTTACTAGAATACTTGGAGTTGTTAAATTTTTAGGGAGTTCAACGGTAAAGCTTGTCACCCCCAAGCCAACTAGACTATTATTGCCAATCAAGCTATTGGCATAGACATGGGCTTGGTACTGGCCAGTATCCAACTTGTGGTCGCTGAGGCTGACAATGGCTGTATAAGAACCATCCGCATTTTTGCTTGCACTGGTCCACTTAATATCATCTTGGTCGTTCTTGTTTGACCAAACTGGAATGGTCACAGATGTGATGTACTGTGGCGTTTCAGTAACGGTGATTTTATAGTGGGTATCATCTGTCTTTTCAACGGCAACCTTGGCTGACGGTTTTGGAAGCTCAATCGTGCTTACTGCGAGTCCAACAGCTCTGCCATTTTCAAATGAATAAGTGTGGATATTGTAAGTATCATAGCCAGAGTGGTCTGTGTACAGAGCCAAGGCATTGCCAGAGGCATCAGCATCATACCACTTGATGTCATCTTGGTCTTTTTCCTGAGACCAAACGGCGAATTTGACTTTCTTGTAATCCCTAACCTCAGTAGAAGTCACATGCAGGGCAATCCCTTGATTGGTCAAGTTTGAAGTGACTTCTGTTTTCGAAGCTGGTTTAGTGATTTTGAAGGTCCCAAGATTGGTGCCAGTTGTTGTTCCGTCTGTGTAGTCCGTGTAAACATGAACCGTATAATTACCGCTGGTATTTGACAAATCAGCGATTGAAATGGTCTGTTTTGCTTGGTTATTGCTGATGGCTGGCGCATACCACTTGAGGTCGTCCTGTCCCTTGTCTTCTGACCAAGCTGCAATACGAACTCCGGTCAGGGTCTTAGTTGCACTTGAGCCCACAACAGCCACATCGAAACTGGTTTTATTCTCAGCATAATTGACAAGAGAAACGGTTGCCGTCTTACGGTTGTCAACGTTATTGTAGCCATCTGTGGCGGACAAACCAATCAAACCACCAGTAATCGTACTTTGACCGTAAACATGAATATTGTAGTGGCCAAATTCACTATTGTGATCCTTGGTCGCAACGGTTACCGTATAAGTCTTACTTGCCGTTTTCTGAGCAGTGTACCACTTGATGTCGTCCTGATTATTCTTATCTGTCCAAACAGGAATAGTTACGCTAGAAATAGAGTCAGGAACATTTGAAACCGTGATGGTAAAGGCATCTGTCGATTTTGAAGTCACAGCCACTTTGACATCAGTCACAATTGTGATGCTAGTCACATCTAACCCCACCATCTGCCCATTGCGATTAGCGTAGGTGTGAATATTGTACTTGCCATATTCCTTGTGTTTTGACAGGTCAACATAGGCAGCGCCCGCAGCACTAGCCGTATACCAAATCAAATCATTCTGATCATTAGGATCGCCCCAAACGGCGAACATGATTTTCTCATTGCTGGCGATAGTTTAACTGTATTGGATTGTGATGGACTTATCATCGGTCTTTGCCGTAACCAATTCTTGGCTGGCACTTGAGGCAAGACTGGCTGATAGAGCAGACACAGGCAGGTCAGTCACTTCAAGATCTGAGAGGCTAAAAGTTGTGAATTCCTCTTCTTCAGCGACAGTCGTTTCCTGAGAAATAGCTGAGCTAACTTGCTGGCTTGCCACTTCAGAACTAACATTAGTTGTCGTTTCAGCTACCGTCTCAGAACTACTTGTAGTAACTTCAGAGCTGACTTCCGTAGAAGTTGTCACTTCTTGGCTAGCTTGAGTCTCACTTGTCACAACAGTTTCAGTTGTAACCGCAGTATCTTCAACAAGACTAGCCTCGCTGGTTTCAACTGTCAGTTGAGTAGTGGTTTCACTTGTCGTTGTCGTCTCATCAGCGGAAACATTGGCCGCAAAACCCAAAAGCGCCGTGGCCAAAACAACACCGCAGAGTCCGTAGGATTTAGATTTCTTAAATCCAAAATAGTCTTTCTTTTTCATGCTTTACTCCTAAAGATCATTCTAATTATTCAGTTTAGTATAATTTTTCTGAAATTTCAAGATTAAATGAGCATTTTCTTGATATTTTGCGAATTTTTCAGCACTGCTATTGACCAAAAAAGAAAAAAGCTAGCCTTAGCTAGCTCAAAACTTCTATTCCCCAAGAATTGCGGCTACTTTCGTGTTAATCAAGTCGATAGCAACCAAGTTTGATACACCTTCTGGGATAACGATGTCAGCGTAACGCTTCGTCGGTTCAATAAACTGATGATACATTGGCTTAACCACTGTTGTGTACTGCTCAATGATACTATCCAAACTACGGCCACGCTCTTCCATATCACGTTTGATACGACGAATAATACGGATATCATCATCAGTGTCAACGAAAAGTTTGATATCCATCAAATCACGTAAACGTTTATCTTCAAGTACAAGAATCCCTTCAACGATAAAGACATCCTGCGGTTCCTGACGATAGGTTTTTTCACTGCGAGTGTGTTGTGTGTAATCATAAATTGGAATATCAACAGGGCGACCAGCAATCAATTCATTGATGTGCTCAATCATCAAATCCGTATCAAAAGCAAGCGGATGGTCATAGTTAGTTGTCACACGCTCTTCAAAAGTAAGATGACTTTGGTCTTTATAGTAAGAATCGTGCTCAATCATTGCGATTTTGGCATCTGGAAAGTTGGATAAGATTGCGCGAGAAACGCTAGTCTTACCGCCCCCTGAACCACCAGTCACGCCAATAATAATCGGTTTTTTTCTCATGATAAACTTCCTGTCTAAAATTGTCTTTCCTATCTATTTTACACTAAAACATGATATAATGAAAGAACTATCAATTGTTACTGGATGAAAACTAGCTCACGTTCTGAGTGCTTCCAGTAGTTAGAAAACGAGTATAATCATGATAAACACATTTCCAACAGTCTGGCAGGACAAATTATCTGCCCTGAACTTTAGTCAGCTGACAGCTATTCAAGAAAAGGCATTTCCAATTATTTCCGACGGTGATAATCTGCTAGGCATTAGCCCAACAGGTACTGGAAAAACCTTGGCCTATCTTTTCCCAAGTCTTTTAAAACTCAAACCCAAAAAATCGCAGCAGCTACTTATCCTAGCACCTAATACTGAATTGGCTGGTCAGATTTTCGATGTAACTAAAGAATGGGCAGAGCCTCTCGGTTTGACAGCTCAGCTATTTCTATCCGGATCAAGTCAAAAACGTCAGATTGAACGTCTCAAAAAAGGACCTGAAATCCTAATCGGAACGCCTGGTCGTGTGTTTGAATTAATCAAACTCAAAAAAATCAAGATGATGAATGTTGATACTATCATTCTGGATGAATTTGACGAATTGCTCAGCGATTCTCAGTATCACTTTGTCTCAAAAATCACCAATCATGTTTCACGTGATCACCAGCTCATCTACATGAGTGCAACCAATAAGGTTGATCCAGAATCCTTGGCAGACAATACCATTCTCCTGGACCTTTCTGATCAGAAACTAGATACTATCACTCACTACTATCTTCAAGTTGACAAGCGAGATCGTCTTGAGATTTTGAGAAAATTGTCTAATATTCCTGATTTCCGAGGCCTCACCTTCTTCAACAGCCTGTCTGATTTAGGTGCTGCTGAGGAACGCCTTCAATTTAATAATGCTTCCGCTGTTTCTCTAGCCAGTGATGTTAATGTTAAGTTCCGTAAGGTTATCTTAGAGAAGTTCAAGAATCATGAAATTGCCCTGCTTCTAGCAACTGACTTGGTTGCACGTGGGATTGATATCGAAAATCTTGAAGTCGTTGTTAACTTTGAAGTTCCCCGTGATCTTGAATCCTATACTCATCGTGCTGGGCGCACAGGACGTATGGGAAAAACTGGAAGTGTCATCACCCTAGTCACACATAAGGAAGACCTCAAAAAACTCAAAAAATTTGCCCAAGTATCAGAGGTTACACTCAAAAATCAAAGCTTACATACAAAATAAACAAGAATAGGTCAGGATATAATCTTGACCTATTCTTTTACACAAATCTTGTCATTGAATTTAGATTTACGAGATTTAAATCACTGATGTTATTTAAAACACAAAAAAGAACGAGAAACTCGTTCGTTCAGAATGTAGACAAACCTAACTTTCAACGGAATTGGATACAAAAGCTCAGCTTACTTAAAACAAATCTTCCGATTTCATGCGAGTGTTAGCGAGCCCCAAAAAGATACTTCCGCCGTGATGAAAGTGTAAGAAATGCCTATATAAAAGCATTTCTTACACTCGGAATATTTGAGACACTTGGCTCAAATATTAGTCATGGAATTCCGTAGGAAGTCGCTGACGTCCGACATCACTTAAGGAAAGTATCGAAAAAAGACTTTATCTTCAAACAGAAAAGAACGAGAAAACTCGTTCTTTTTATGATTATTTGATATCAAATACTACTGATTTAACTGAAGTCATTGCTTCGATAGAGTATTTAACACCTTGTGTACCGGCACCAGATTTCTTAGCACCCAAGAATGGGAAGTTATCTGTACCACGTTGTGTTTTGTTGTTGATGTGAACTGTACCAACTTCAAGTTGCTCAGCAATCTTGAATGCAAGTGGGAAGTCGTTTGTAAATACAGATGCTTGAAGACCGTATTCAGATTTGTTTGAAAGCTCAATTGCTTCTTCAACTGATTTCACACGGATAATTGGCAATACTGGTCCAAATGGCTCTTCCCAAGCAAGACGCATATCTGATGTTACTTTATCGAAGAGGATTGGGCAGATAAGGTTACCATCACGTTTAATTTCAGTAACAGCTTCCGCACCTTTATCACTTGCATCGTTTACAAGACCTTCAACAAAGTCAGCAGCTTTAGTATCGATAAGTGGTGTAATATCTGCATCTTCTTCTGGATTACCGATAGTCAATTTCAAGACTTTTTCACGGATAGTTTCAACAAGTTTATCTGCAACGTTTTCCATAACAAGAACACGTTTAACGGCTGTACAACGTTGACCTGAGTAACCAAAGGCACCATCAACGATGTTTTTAGCTGCTACTTCAAGATCAGCATCTTCAAGAACGATAGCTGAGTCTTTACCACCAAGTTCAAGCATGATTGGACGCATACCAGCCAATTTACCAATACGTTCACCAACTGGTGTTGAACCTGTAAAGTTGATAAAGTTAACAGCTTCGTGTTCAACGATGTAGTCACCGATTACTGAACCTTTACCTGTGATAGTGCTGAATACACCAGCAGGAACTCCAGCTTCAGCAAATGCTTCTGCCAAGAGAAGACCTGAGATTGAACCTTGTGTTGGTGGTTTAAGGGCTACAACGTTACCTGAGATAAGGGCTGGAGCAATCTTAGAACCTGCAAGGTTAACTGGGTAGTTAAATGGTGAGATAGCAAGAACAAGTCCAAGTGGCTCACGACGAACAACCGCAATTTTTTTCTTGCTTGCTGCTTCAAAACTTCCACCTTCAAGAACTTCACCTTCCATACGAAGTCCTTCTTCAGCTGCGTAGCGAATAATTGAAGCTGTACGTGTAATTTCAGAAACAGATGCTTTATAGCCTTTAGCAATTTCTTTAGAAAGAACAGCACCAATTTTTTCTGCATCACGATCAAGAATATCTGCTGCTTTGTGAAGAATTGCTGCACGCTCTACGTATGAAAGAGCACGCCATGCTGGTTGTGCTGCTTTTGCAGTAGCGTAAACATAATCAACTTCTTCTTGACTCATAGCTGGTACAGAACCAAGCTCTTCTCCAGTTGCTGGTGCATAGATTTTGATTTCGTTTTCAGAAAGTTTCCACTCACCATTGACAAGGTTTTTGTATTGTTTTGCCATTAATAGGTCTCCTTTTTTTATTTATGAGGATGGACATATCTTAGTCACTAAACTAAGAATAAGCAGACTGTACCAATCGGTACAAATCTTATAAACATATTTTAGCATGTTTTGAAATAATTTCAAATATTTACTACGATAAACCATCTCATAATGGATAATAACTTCATTCTATCATTTTTCGGAAATAATTCAAGATTTTACGGCAAATAAATTCAGAAAATTTTGAATTAATAGCGCTTTCCATTAAACTTATTAAAAAAAGAGAGTAAAACTCTCTTTTAATTAGTTGAAGTCAACATATTCTTTTTGAAGTTCAAGAACTTCTTCAGCAGTTGAACATTCTGTAAGGGCACGGTTTGCGTACTCTTGCATTTTAGCTGTGTCAAGAGTTTTCATCAAGCTACGTGTACGAAGTACTGATGTAGCTGACATTGAGAACTCATCAAGACCCATTCCGACAAGAAGTGGAACAGCTTGTTGGTCACCGGCCATTTCACCACACATACCAGCCCATTTACCTTCTGCGTGAGCAGCTTTGATAACGTTGTTGATCAAGCGAAGAATTGATGGGTTGTATGGTTGGTAAAGGTATGAAACTTGTTCGTTCATACGGTCAGCAGCCATTGTGTATTGGATAAGGTCGTTTGTACCAATTGAGAAGAAGTCAACTTCTTTAGCAAATTGGTCAGCAAGCATTGCTGCTGCTGGGATTTCGATCATGATACCAACTTGGATGTCATCTGAAACGGCAACACCTTCAGCTTTAAGGTTAGCTTTTTCTTCATCAAATACAGCTTTTGCTGCACGGAATTCTTTAAGAAGAGCAACCATTGGGAACATGATACGAAGTTGACCATGTACAGATGCACGAAGAAGGGCACGGATTTGTGTGCGGAACATAGCATCTCCTGTTTCAGAGATAGAGATACGCAAAGCACGGAATCCAAGGAATGGGTTCATTTCTTTTGGAAGGTCGAAGTAAGGAAGTTCTTTATCCCCACCGATATCCATTGTACGAACCACAACAGGTTTACCGTTCATTCCTTCAAGAACAGCTTTATAAGCTTCGTATTGCTCATCTTCAGTTGGGAAATCTTGTGAATCCATGTAAAGGAACTCAGTACGATAGAGACCAACTGCTTCTGCACCATTATCGTTTACACCTTCAACGTCTTTAGGTGTACCGATGTTAGCAGCCAATTCAAAGTGTTTACCGTCAGCTGTAACTGTTTGTGCATCTTTAAGAAGAGCCCACTCAGCTTTTTGTTTAGCGTAAGCTTCACCAGCTGCTTTGAAGTCAGCAATTTGTTCTTCAGTAGGGTTGATGATAACTTCACCAGTAATACCATTAACAGCAAGAACATCGCCATCTTTAACAAGTTCAGTAATGTTATTTGTACCAAGAACAGCAGCAATTTCAAGTGTACGAGCCATGATAGCTGAGTGACTTGTACGTCCACCGATGTTAGTTACAAATGCTTTAACAAAGTTTTTGTCCAACTGTGCAGTATCTGAAGGTGTCAAGTCGTGTGCAATAACGATTGACTCTTCACTGATAGCTGCTGGGTTAGGCAATTTAACACCAAGAAGGTTAGCCAAGACACGTTTTGTAACGTCACGGATATCTGCAGCACGTTCTTGCATGTATGGGTTATCTTCCATACCTTCGAAGATAGTGATGAACATATCTGTAACTTCTGTCAAAGCACTCTCAGCGTTAACTTGTTTAGCACGGATTGTTTCTTTGATTTGACCAGTCATTTCTGGGTCAGCAAGAACCATCAAGTGTGCATCGAAAACTGCTGCAGCTTCTTCACCAAGCGTACCTACTGCTTTTTCACGGATAACAGAAAGCTCGTTCTGTGATGCCTCAAGGGCAGCATCTAAACGAGCCTCTTCTGCACTTGTATCCTCGACTGATACAGTCTCGAATGACAAATCCGGTTGAACAAGTAGATATGCTTTAGCAACGGCAACACCGTCAGATGCTGCAATTCCTTTAAGCAATTCTGTCATGTTTATGCCAATCCTTCTTTTGTCATTGTTTCGTCGATAGCTGCGATTGCATCGTCAGCGTCTGCACCTTCAGCTGAGATAGTAACGTCAGCACCTTGACCAACACCAAGGCTCATAACACCCATGATTGATTTAAGGTTTACTGATTTACCTTTGTAGTCCAAAGTGATGTCTGAAGCAAATTTGCTAGCTGTTTGAACAAGCAAAGTAGCTGGACGTGCGTGGATACCTGTTTCTGCAACAATGTGGAAATCTTTAGAAGCCATAGTGGATTCTCCTTTTTACTTTTTGAATTTTTTAGGTTATTTTGATAACCCTTACATTTTCTAGTATAGCATATCGTGTCTCTTTTTTCAAGGTAAAAAATTGTTTTGTGGAAAAAACTTGAAATCCCTTTCCTCTTTTTTCATGTTTTCTTCTATTATTTTAGAGCATCTAATTTCTCTAAGAGTTTTTCTGAAAAGCTACTTGTTGACAAAGCAGGGCAATCATCTAGCAGGTTAGCTAAATCAGCTGTCATTTCCTGCTGAGCGAAAGCGTCTGCGATAGCATTTCTAAGTAAATGCGCAGCTTTTTCCCAAGAAAGGTAATCTAGAAGCATACATGCCGATAAGAGGAGAGAGGTCGGATTAGCCTTGTTCTGCCCCGCAATGTCAGGCGCTGTGCCGTGGGTCGCCTCGAAGATCGCGTGTCCCGTTTTGTAATTGATATTGGCACCAGGTGAGATACCGATTCCTCCCACTTGAGCTGCAAGGGCGTCACTAGCATAGTCACCGTTTAGATTAGTTAATGCTACAACATCAAAAGCCTCAGGTTTTAACAAGATTTGCTGCAAAAAATTGTCGGCGATGATGTCGTTGATGACTAGGTTCCCAGACTCTAGTACATCCGCATACTCTTTCTGAGCCAGCTCATAACCCCACTTTCTGAAGCCACCTTCCGTAAATTTTTGGATGTTTCCCTTATGAACTAGAGTCACTTTTTTCTTTCCATTTTTTAGGGCGTACTCAATAGCAGAGCGAATAAGTCGCTGACTTCCTTCTATAGAAATTGGTTTGATACCGATACTCGATGTCTCTGGAAAGCGGATTTTCTCAACCTGCATTTCCTCTCTTAGAAAATCAATTACTTTCTGAACCCGAGGAGTCCCTGTTTCCCATTCAATTCCAGCATAAATATCCTCGGTATTTTCACGGAAAATAGTTATATCTGTTTTTTCAGGATTTTTCAGAGGACTTGGCACTCCCTTAAAGTAACGAATCGGACGAACACAAGCATACAGATCTAACTCTTGACGCAGAGCGACATTCAAAGAACGAATCCCTTCGCCAACTGGTGTTTCAAGAGGACCTTTGATGGCAACTAGAGAGTCTTTGATAGCGGCAAGTGTTTCAGCAGGAAGCCACTGACCAGTCTTCTCGAAACTTTTTTTACCCGCTAAGACCTCCTGCCATTGGATAGCACGTTCACCATCATAAGCAATAGCCACAGCCCTATCAATAAGAGGCTGAGCCACCTTCCAAATATCCTGACCAACACCATCTCCTTCAATATAAGGAATCACAGGATGATTCGGCACAAATAAACCATCAGCAGTCATTCTAATCTTCTCAGTCATAAACAAATCCTTTCTAAAACATGATACTAGGGGCGATAAACAGACACAGTCAAAACATATAAAAATCTTACGCAACACAGTTTTTTTCTGCTAAATCATTATCATTACCGTTTATTAATAGGAACATAGTGCAGGTTTAGAGCACCTTGGTATTGTGAACGTGGGCGAATTAACTTGTTGTTCTTTTGTTGTTCCTGAATATGGGCAATCCAACCTGAAACACGGCTCATGGCAAAGATGAGCGTAAAGATACTGCTATCAATTCCTAGTACATGGTAGACTGTCGCAGAGTAGAAATCGACATTTGGAATCAAACCTTTCTTTTCTTTCATGAAAAACTCAATTTCTTGTGAAATGTCAAAGAGGTCTTGATTAGCCGTTCCTTCTGTCAGAGCGCCAGCCATTTCTCTGAGATAGACTTCTCTTGGATCTACTGTTTTGTAAACACGGTGCCCAAAGCCCATAATTTTTTCCTGCGAAGCCAATTTCTCAGAAAGATAAGCCTCAACATCCCCTTGCTCTCGAATCTCAGATAACATATCAAAGACACGCTCGTTTGCTCCGCCATGTAAGGGACCTTTCAAGGCACCGATAGCTGTCGTCACGCAAGAATAAATATCCGTCAAGGTCGATGCACAGACACGCGCTGCAAAGGTTGAGGCGTTGAGCTCGTGATCGGCATGAAGAATCAAGGCCTTATTCATAGCCTCAATCTCCAAGTCGCTAGCTTCCTCTCCTTTCAACATATAGAGGAAATTAGCTGCAAAACCAAGGTCTGAACGCGGTTCAATCGGTTGCTGACCTGATCTGAGACGAGCAAAGGCTGCAATAATAGTCGGAATTTTTGCCATGAGTTGAATGCTCTGGCTGTAAACCGCTTCAACTGAGCGTTCCTCAGCCTGCAAATTATAAACTCCAAGAAGAGACACTGTCGATCTAAGAACGCTCATAGGGTGCAGGTGAGGTCGTGACTGAATAAGCAGACACTGCTCTATGGCATCACTGATAGCATAGTTGGCACGCAATTCTTCTGTAAAATGTTTATACTCCATTTGCGTTGGTAGGTGACCATTCCAAAGCAGGTAGATCACTTCCTCAAACGACGCCTTATTTTCCATCAATTCAGCAATGTCATAGCCACCGTAAGCCAGCTTATCATCAATAATCGACGATATCCTGGTCTGGCAGGCAATCATATCTTTTAAACCATTACTTGCTGTCATCTTAGGCTCCTTTCAATTTTTTACGAACAACCATTGGCAGAATACCACCATTTTTATAGTAACGAATATCAGCATCCGCATCGAAACGAACAAGGGCAGAGAAAGTCTTTGTTTGACCCTCAAGACTTGCAGTGACTTCCACAATATCATGGACGCCTGGATTTTGAGAAAGAGCTACTGAGTAAGTCTCTTTTCCTGTCAAACCGAGACTATCAGCTGTCTGACCTTCCAAAAATTGCAGAGGCAAAATCCCCATCATCACAAGATTTGAACGATGGATACGCTCAAATGATTCCGCCAAGACAACCTTGACTCCAAGAAGATTTGCTCCCTTGGCTGCCCAGTCACGACTGGATCCCATACCATAATCTTTACCAGCAATCACGATAGTATCTTGTCCTTTGTCACGATAGCCCATAGCCGCATCGTAAATAGAAATAATCTCGCCATCGTAGTCCGTATAACCACCAATTTTACCAGCAGCTAGTTCATTTTTGATACGAATATTAGCAAAGGTACCACGCATCATAACTTCGTGATTGCCACGACGACTACCGTAAGAGTTGAAGTCCATATAATCCACACCATGTTCGCTTAAATAACGAGCCGCAGGACTATTTCGAGCAATATTTCCCGCTGGCGAGATGTGGTCAGTTGTCACCGTGTCACCAAATTTCGCTAGAACACTGAGATTTTCCAGCGACTTAATCGCCAGATCCCCATCCAAACCATCAAAGTAAGGAGGATTCTGAATATAAGTCGAAGTCTTGTTCCAATCGTAAACCTGACTTGATTTAGTTGGGATGGCATTCCATTTATCACTGTCTGTAAAGACTTGCTTGTATTCTTTGGCAAATAGCTGGCGCGTCACATAGCTAGAAACATAGCTTTCGATTTCTTCACGACTTGGCATAATATCTTCTAGGTAAACAGCTCCGCCATTTTCATCAAAACCAAGCGGCTCAGTAGTTAGGTCAATATTAGTATTTCCAGCCAAAGCGTAGGCTACAACCAGCGGAGGACTAGCTAAATAATTAGCCTTAACCAAGGGATTGATACGCCCTTCAAAGTTACGGTTTCCAGACAAAACAGCCGATACCAACAAATCTTCATCTGTAATTGCCTGAGCAACTTCTGGAGAAAGACTCCCTGAGTTACCGATACAAGTCGTACAACCATAACCGACGACATTAAATCCTAGTTGGTCAAGGTAAGTTTGAAGACCACTAGCTTCCAAGTAAGCTGTTACAACTTTAGACCCTGGTGCCAGAGAAGTCTTGACCGTCTTAGAAACTGACAAGCCTTTTTCAACGGCATTTTTAGCTAATAGCCCAGCTGCTATGAGAACATAGGGATTCGAAGTGTTTGTGCAGGATGTGATTGCTGCGATAGCAACATGTCCTGTCTTGATGGTCTCATCATGATCTTCAAAGTGGACGACTGCTTCCTTGTCCAGCTCTGCCATTTCCAAACCAAATCCCTGAACGCCTGCTTCACGAACAAGAGCATCTTGAAAGGCATCCTTGGCATCTGAAAGTAAGATAAGATCCTGCGGACGCTTTGGTCCAGAGATAGATGGCTTAACCTCTGCCAAATCAATCTCAACAACCTTTGTATAGGTAGGGATATTTTCAGGATCATAAAAGAGATGATTGAGCTTGGCATAATGTTCTGTCAAGGCGATATGATCTTCATCACGATTAGTCAAACGCATATAGTTGAGGGTTTCAACATCAATTGGGAAGTAACCACAGGTAGCACCATACTCAGGAGCCATATTTGCGATCGTCGCTCTATCTGCCAAAGCAAGCGAAGACAGACCTTGACCAAAATACTCAACGAACTTACCAACAACATTTTCTTGACGAAGGACCTGAGTGATTTTCAAAGCTAGGTCAGTCGCCGTCGCAATTTTAGGAAGTTTTCCTTTTAGATGGACACCAATCACTTCAGGTACTGGGAAATAAGACGCCTCACCCAACATAGCAGCCTCAGCCTCAATACCTCCAACTCCCCAACCGAGAACACCAATACCATTGATCATGGTTGTATGACTATCTGTCCCAAACATCGAATCAGGATAGAGGAGACCGTCTTTAGCAATGATAACATCAGATAGAAATTCAATATTAACCTGATGGATAATCCCTGTTGCCGGTGGTACCGCACGGTAATTATCAAAGGAAGACTCTGCCCACTTGAGAAATTCATAACGTTCATTATTGCGTTTGAACTCCAAATTAATATTATCTTCAAGTGCCGTATCACAGCCGAAGAAATCCACCTGAACACTGTGGTCAATAACAAGGTCAACTGGAATCTCAGGATTAATCAAATCAGCAGAGCCACCATTTTTAACAATGGCATCCCTCATCGAAGCCAAATCGACAACAACAGGCACACCAGTAAAATCTTGGAGGATAACACGGCTGGGCTTAAAGGGAATTTCTGCATCAGCAGCTTGCTTTGGAAAGGCTAATAAATTAGAAATGTGATCTTTAGTGACATCAATACCATCCAATTTACGTATAAGACTTTCTAAAAGCACCCTTAAGCTATATGGGTAATTTTTAAGAGCAGATTCACCATCCAGGAAAACCTTTTCTAAATTATAGTAATTGTATACTTTTCCATTAAAAGAGAATTTTTCTTTATATTCAGTCATCGCTATATCCTCCTATATGTCAACTTAGTTAACATTATATTCCTTAAAGAAACTTTACACAAGTTTTACCTTTCAGTTTATGTTACAAAATATAACGCAATTTGTTATTAGTCGTCTCAAAGCCCTAAAACACAAGATATAGGGCTTGTTACATAAACAAAACACAATATTTTGTGTTTTTTAGAGGAAAAATGATTGCTTTTTTTCCATATTTTGGGTATTCTATTTAAGTCTTATTTTTGGAGAACAAAATTTTTTCAAAAATAAATGTGTTTTTTTAAAGAAGAAATAAGGAGATATCATGGCTAAAATCACGCTATTTTCAAAAAATAACTGCATGCAATGCAAAATGACTAAGAAATTTTTAGAGAAAGAAGGAGCTGACTTCGAAGAAATCAACATCGATGAGCATCCTGAAAAAATCGACTACCTTGTTGGTCTCGGATTTAAAGCTGCTCCTGTCGTTGAAGCTGGCGAGGTCCGTTTCTCTGGTTTCCAACCTGCTAAATTGAAAGAAATCATTTAATCATTTCATTAATGCCCTTTGCATCATTTATCAGAAAGGAATTGAAAAGCTCCCTAGAATGTACTTTCTTAGGAGCCTGGTAACCTATTTATGAGTCTTAAAGATTTAGGCGATGTTTCATATTTCCGCCTCAACAACGAAATCAACCGTCCAGTAGACGGACAAATTCCTCTACATAAAGATAAAGAGGCCTTGACTGCCTTCTTCAAGGAAAATGTTCTTCCTAATACCATGTCATTTGACAGTATGACAGACAAGATCACTTACTTGATCGACAACGACTACATCGAAGCTGAGTTTATCGGTAAATACAGTCCTGCTTTCATCGAGCAATTGGCTGCTCAGTTGCAAGCTGAAAACTTCCGCTTCAAGTCATTTATGGCTGCTTACAAGTTCTACCAACAGTACGCCCTTAAAACAAATGATGGTGACTATTACCTTGAAAGCATGGAAGATCGTGTTATGTTTAACGCCCTTTACTTTGCTGACGGTAATGAAGAATTGGCATCTAGTCTTGCTAGCGAGATGATCAACCAGCGTTACCAGCCTGCTACTCCTTCATTCCTCAATGCCGGGCGTAGCCGCCGTGGTGAATTGGTGTCATGTTTCCTTATCCAGGTGACAGATGATATGAATGCCATCGGACGTTCTATCAACTCTGCTCTGCAATTGTCCCGTATCGGTGGTGGTGTCGGTATCTCGCTTAACAACTTGCGTGAAGCTGGTGCTCCAATCAAGGGTTATGCCGGTGCTGCTTCAGGTGTCGTTCCTGTTATGAAACTTTTTGAGGATAGCTTCTCTTACTCTAACCAGCTTGGTCAACGCCAAGGGGCGGGGGTTGTTTACCTCAACGTCTTCCACCCAGATATTATCGCCTTTCTTTCTACTAAAAAGGAAAATGCTGACGAGAAAGTTCGTGTTAAGACCCTTTCACTTGGTGTGACTGTTCCTGATAAATTCTATGAGCTGGCGCGTAACAATGAAGATATGTACCTCTTCAGCCCTTACACAGTTGAGAAAGAATACGGTGTGCCATTCAACTACATTGACATCACTGAAATGTATGACGAATTGGTTGCTAATCCAAATATCACTAAAACAAAAATCAAGGCTCGTGACCTTGAAACAGAGATTTCTAAATTGCAACAGGAGTCAGGTTACCCTTACATCGTGAACGTGGATATTGCTAACCGCAGCAATCCAATCGACGGTAAGATTATCATGTCTAACTTGTGTTCTGAAATTCTCCAAGTTCAAAAACCAAGCCAACTCAACGATGCTCAAGAATTCACTGAAATGGGTACTGACATCTCATGTAACCTTGGTTCAACCAACATTTTGAACATGATGACATCACCGGATTTTGGTCAATCAATCAAGGCTATGACACGCGCATTGACTTTCGTAACAGATTCATCAAGTATCGATGCCGTTCCAACTGTTAAACACGGAAATGAACAAGCTCACACTTTTGGTCTAGGTGCTATGGGACTTCACTCTTACCTAGCACAACACCATATCGAATACGGTAGCCCAGAATCAATCGAGTTCACAGACATCTACTTCATGCTTATGAACTACTGGACTTTGGTGGAATCAAATAATATCGCCCGCGAACGCCAAACAACTTTTGTCGGCTTTGACAAATCAAAATACGCAGACGGTAGCTACTTCGATAAATATGTAACAGGTCAATTTGTACCAAAATCTAATACGGTTAAAGAACTCTTTGCAGACCACTTCATTCCTCAGGCAGAAGATTGGGAAGCTCTACGTCAAGCTGTTATGAAAGATGGTCTCTATCACCAAAACCGCCTTGCCGTAGCACCTAACGGATCAATCTCTTATATCAATGATTGCTCTGCTTCTATCCACCCAATCACGCAACGTATCGAAGAACGCCAAGAGAAGAAAATCGGTAAGATCTACTATCCTGCCAACGGTTTGTCAACAGACACCATTCCTTTCTACAAATCAGCCTACGATATGGACATGCGTAAAATGATCGACGTCTACGCAGCTGCAACAGAGCACGTTGACCAAGGTCTGTCACTAACACTCTTCTTGCGCAGCGAATTGCCAAAAGAACTCTACGAATGGAAAACTGAAAGCAAACAAACTACACGTGACCTTTCAATCCTTCGTAACTACGCCTTCAACAAAGGCATCAAGTCAATCTACTACGTCCGTACCTACACAGATGACGGCGAAGAAGTTGGCTCAAACCAATGTGAATCTTGTGTAATTTAAGATACAAAGGGACGTTTCGCTTGCGAAAATTTTTGTAGAAAAATAGGAAAGCTGACGAAGATACTTTAGTATCTAGGAAGATTTATCTTTTTTCCTAGAAAATTAGTCCCGTGTTCAATTACAAAGATACAAAGAGGTGATGGACTTTTCCTAGCTTCCTCACTAACTTCAAAACTGAAGCATTAGCGGCTTCAGTTTTTTCGTGTCGTATGATACCTTCTTTTCAATAGTCTCCTTAAGTGGTGGGGTCGTAAGCAAACCTTCGGTTCCATTCCTCCGAGCGACTTCGTCGCTCTTAGCACCACGACGGAGACTATCATGAGGGCTCGCTACGCTCGCATTTGGCTTGCGCTCCTATCACAAAAGTTAACAAATATACTTACAACTATGTAACAGTTATCCTTCTCATTTAAGTAAGAAAACCTGAGTAGTACAAACTTTAGGTTTTCTTTTTTTAATGGTATAATAGAAACAAAAAAATTTTTGGAGAATCCCATGACAACCTACTATGAAGCTATAAACTGGAACGAAATTGAAGACGTTATTGATAAGTCTACTTGGGAAAAGTTGACTGAGCAATTTTGGCTTGATACTCGTATTCCTCTATCAAATGACCTTGATGACTGGAGAAAACTTTCTGCTGAGGAAAAAGACTTGGTTGGTAAAGTTTTCGGTGGTTTGACCCTTCTTGATACCATGCAGTCTGAATCTGGTGTGGAAGCTATCCGTGCTGATGTTCGTACACCTCACGAAGAGGCTGTCCTCAACAACATTCAATTCATGGAATCAGTCCACGCCAAGTCTTACTCATCAATCTTCTCAACACTCAATACCAAGTCTGAGATTGAAGAGATTTTTGAATGGACTAACAACAACGAATTCCTTCAGAAAAAAGCTAAGATTATCAACGATATTTATGAAAATGGGGATGCCCTTCAAAAGAAAGTTGCCTCAACTTATCTTGAAACCTTCCTTTTCTATTCTGGTTTCTTCACCCCTCTTTACTATCTTGGTAACAACAAGCTTGCCAACGTTGCTGAAATTATCAAACTAATCATCCGTGATGAGTCTGTTCACGGTACCTACATCGGCTATAAATTCCAACTTGGTTTCAATGAATTATCAGAAGAAAAACAAGAAGAATTCCGTGAGTGGATGTACGACCTCCTCTATCAACTCTACGAAAATGAGGAAGACTACACTAAATCGCTCTATGACAGTGTTGGTTGGACTGAGGAAGTCATGACCTTCCTTCGCTACAATGCTAACAAGGCTCTTATGAACCTTGGTCAAGACCCACTCTTCCCAGATACAGCTAATGACGTTAACCCTATCGTTATGAACGGGATCTCAACAGGAACATCTAACCACGACTTCTTCTCTCAAGTTGGTAATGGTTACCTCTTGGGAACTGTTGAAGCTATGCAGGACGACGATTACAACTTTGGAAAATAATACACTCACTAGAGACAAGGTAATATAAATTATCTTGTTTTTTATTGTGATTTTACAAGATTCTCATTTTATTGCATATTGGTTAGAAATAAATAAGAATTGTGAAATCGTATCCATAGTTTAACTTATTTATGCTATAATTAGACTGATAGTTTCTACTATTTAAAACCAATATCATTTAGGAAAAATTGATTATCGATTTAGGAGAGCTTTATGCTTCAATTTATCACATCCAGCTTTCCAGTCTGGGGAGTCCTTATCTCGTATTTACTGGTCTATCTCTCTCAGCTGATTATCTATTACGATGTCAGTGCTTTTAGAATTCCATGGAAATACTGTTTTCTTTTCGGACTTCTCTATCTTGCGCTAGCTTTTCAACCATTTGGCTGGTTGCCTAGTTTCGCTTCTTTTCTCTTTTTTGCCTATTTTTCATGGGCTAGTAGTCGCTGTTTTTCAGAATTAGCCTTCTTTAGCCTCTATCCTGTTGTTAGTTTTGATATTATTTTAAAACTCTTCTCTGTCTTTATTCTACCGACTTTCGTGGGACCGTTTCATATTGGAAATTATGCTTTTTATGAGCTTTTTGCTATTCTCTTAGCTACTCCAATGAATTATTGGTATCTTATTCTCGTACAGTTTGATAGTCAAACTATTAGTCGGCTGGAATTCAAGAAACGTTATAGTTATATGAGGCTATCTTACTTTACTGCCTTGGCTGTTATTTTTGTCCTCTATGCTATTTACAGCATCAACTTGACTATCTTTGATCCTAAAGCCAAAGAGGGGATTTCAAAAATTCTCTTCTTAGTTCTTTTCTTTGCCAAAACAGGATACCTCTCCTACCTTGGGCAAAAGGTGCAAAATATCTTTAAAAAAGAATTGCAGGGCGAATATCAAGAACACCGTCGTACTCTGAATGACTACAACAGTCTTCTAGAATCAATCTACAAGGACATCAATCGTCAACAGATTCAACATGCTCAGGAGTTTAAGCGAATCAGTAAGCAGATTAAGAAAAAACAGGCTGAGCCTGTCAAGGACTATATGGATGCTTATCAAGCTAAGCACTCTTTACGTCTTAAACCGAGTGATAATCAGAGAAAACTCGACAATATCCATCTCTCATCACTGCGTAAACTTCTGTCTGCCAAGCTTCTTGAAGCGCAAAATCAAGGGATTCAATTCAGTATCGAAATTCCAGATATTATTGACACCTATCCTATTAAAGATCTTCTTTTCATTTCAATGCTGACAGAACTTTTGGAGAATGCCCTCTACTTCTCTGCTGATTCTGAGAAAAAGTCTATCAGCCTAGCCTTATTTACTGAAGAAAATAGCTATGTTTTCATTATTGAAAATACGACTAAGGAGAATCAGGTCGATCTGACTAACATCTTCGAGGAAGGTTATAGCACAACTGATGACAAGGAGGGTATGGGCTTGAAACGTGTCCGTGACATTCTCAATCAAAATCCCTCTCTTTCTCTCAATACCCTAAGCCGTAAGCAAATCTTTAGGCAACGCTTAGAATGTTCAACAGAAGGTAAACAGACTCATGAATGATTTAATTTATAGCCTATTAGAATACCTGACTCTCTTTCTGGTTGAATGGTATATCTTTAAAAAATTTACAGGGATTGTCGTCAGTAAACGCTACTTTTTCTTGTTTGGCTTGATTTACTTTTTAGCAAGTGATTTTTGTGCCCAGTATGGCATTCCAATGACTCCGATTTTCTTTTTAGTCATTATTAATCACTTCCGTCCTAATCAGGCTCCTGGTGTTCGTTTTATTCAGGCTTGCTACCCACCGCTTGTAACATCTTACCTAAGAAGACTAGCAGCCATTTTCATTATCCCTCATATCCTGCCAGTAAACAGTCAAGAGGTCTTAACAGAGCAACCGCTGATTTTCTTGTCCTACCTCTTTACCCTTCCACTCTTTTATTTCTTTATCAAATTAGCTGCGCTGGACTTTGATACCATTCAAGACTTGGATAGGGAGCATTACCTCCGGGTCGCTATTAGAAGTACGAGTTTTTTGATTACTTTCTATCTCTTTTACCTGCTTCAGATGCTCCTTCACCACAATCTCCCTCAGGTCTTTCCAGTTCCCTATCTGGATGATCCCTTCTGGCAATTGCCTATCTTTGCTGCTTACAGTCTCCTGTTACTTTGGGATATGGTTAATCTCAGTAAGGCAACGCGCCAGCAATTATCCTTTAATATCGCCTCTGAAGAGAAGAGGCATCTGGACGATATCGATAATTACAATCACTACATCGTCAACCTTTTAAATGATAAAATCAGGTATCAAACTGACTACTACAACTATCTAGATAAGATTTACAAACGTCTAGCCAGCGGTAAAAAGGTCGTTCATGTTGAAGAGTCGCCTGAATTTCTCCATCAATTAGATGAAGTCAGTCTCAATCAACTGGAGCATATCAAGATTAATATCATTCGAAATCAGCTGCATGCCCAGCTATTAAAACTAAAAAGACAAGGGATTCAATTGCAAGTCAACTGCTTGTCAGATCTTGTCAAAGTGCCAATCAGCGATCTGGAATTCTATCAATTGATTAACTTTATCTTCAATCACGTTTCTGCTTGCCCAAAGAGAAGACCATCTCGGTTCCAATTATCCTATTTTAAGATTAATGACAAGAATATCCTTCTCTTTGAAAGTCTTATCTCAGATAAACACTCCAAGGAGGGCTTTAAAGATATCAAAGCTCAAGTTTTGAAGCTCTATCCCGATATTCAAAACTTGCTTGCAAGAACACCTCAGGTTTCAGTAGAAATCACTAAAACCGAAGAGCAAATCAACTATATTCTAGAAATCAGCTAAACTCATTAAAAAGGCTCTTTGTCAACTGTAGTGGGTTGACTAATAATTAAGTACGAGAGAGAATCAGATTGGTTCTCTCTTTTGTTGCATTCAAAGCGAGGAGTATCCGCTTTTTGAAGTTTTCAAAGTTTCGGAATCCGAAAGCATTTCGTTTAATGACTTTGATGAGGTTATTGGTTGCTTCGAGCTTGGCGTTGGAATAAGGCAGTTCCAGAGC
>NZ_JAFBEH010000029.1 GCF_016908645.1 Streptococcus loxodontisalivarius | reverse complement strand
TGAAAACTGGATAAACAATTATCCTAAGAAAATACTAGGCTATAAATCTCCTAAAGATGTTTTACTAAATGGCTAACTTGCACTTGAAATTTAGCTTTCCAGACTTTTAGGCAAAAAATCGCATTTTCTTAAGCTTTATAGTAAAATAATAGGTGATGCAAAGCCTGATAGAAGCACTTGGAATTTAGCAAAGAGTGGCTTGAACACTCACAATCCTAACTTTCAAGTCTCGGGCATAATTGACAAAAGGATACATTGATGTGATTCATTCACAAAAGATTCTGCTTTCTTTTGGTCAATCTACTATTAAAAAGAAATCGTTAGAAAGTTTTATGACAAAGACATATGGTGTGGGAAAATCCCACAGTAAGATTATTTTAACAGGGGAGCATTCGGTTGTTTATGGTTATCCTGCAATCGCTCTGCCTCTCAAAAATATTGAAGTGGTTTGTCACTTGAAGAAGTCTGATCAAGCTCTTGAATTAGACATTAAAGATCCGCTGTCAACAGCGGTTTTTGCTGCGCTTGAGTATTTGGAAATTGAAGATCGTCATTTGACCTATGACATTGAGTCAACGGTTCCAGAAAAACGTGGTATGGGTTCATCTGCAGCGGTTGCTATTGCAGCCATTCGAGCTGTTTTTGATTACTATCAGAAAGACTTGGACAATCAGGTTTTAGAAATGCTGGTCAATCAGGCAGAAATTATTGCCCATACTAATCCTAGTGGTCTGGATGCCAAGACCTGTCTTAGTGACCAAGCAATCAAATTTATCCGAAATGTAGGCTTTTCTGAACTTGCTATGGACTTGGATGCCCAGCTGATTATCGCTGATACTGGTATTCATGGTCATACACGTGAAGCCGTTGAAAAGGTAGAAGCGCTTGAAGAAAAAGCTCTGCCATTATTACATGGATTAGGACAATTGACAGATCGTATCGAGCTGGCAATTTCAGCGAAAAATCTGGATAAAATCGGGCAAGCGATGACTCTATCCCATCAACTTTTGAAGGAGTTGGGCGTTTCATCAGCAGAAGCCAATCACCTGGTTGATACTGCCCTCTATCATGGTGCCCTAGGTGCCAAGATGTCAGGCGGTGGGCTCGGTGGTTGCATCATTACCCTAGTCAAAGATAAGGAGGCTGCTCTGATTTTAGCGCAGCAATTAGAAGAAGAAGGAGCCGTAAACACGTGGATCGAAAACCTGTAAGCGTCAAATCTTACGCAAATATCGCTATCATCAAGTATTGGGGTAAGGCGGATGCTGCCAAGATGATTCCCTCAACGTCAAGCATTTCGCTGACTTTGGAGAACATGTACACTGAGACCAAGCTTTCTTTTTTGGAAAATGCTAGCGCTGATATCATGTTTATTGATGATATCGAACAAGGAGAAAAAGAACTTGCCAAGGCTAGTAAAGTCCTAGACCTCTTTAGGCAAGACCCTAGTCAACATGTCAAGATTGAAACCTGGAACAATATGCCGACAGCAGCAGGGCTTTCTTCGTCATCTTCTGGTCTGTCAGCCCTTGTTAAGGCAGCGAATGACCTCTTTCAAGCTGGTAAAAGCCAGTCTGAACTAGCTAAGATTGCTAAGTTTGCCTCTGGTTCCTCATCTCGTTCTTTCTTCGGACCGCTTTCAGCTTGGGACAAGGATAGTGGCGAGGTCTATCCTGTCAAGACGGACTTGGACTTAGCCATGATTATGCTAGTTTTAAACGATCAGCGTAAGCCTATTTCAAGCCGAGAAGGAATGAAACTCTGTACAGAAACCTCAACGTCTTTCCCAGAATGGATCAAACAATCAGAGCAGGATTACAAGGACATGCTTGCCTACCTTGCTGCCAACGATTTTGAGAAAGTTGGTCGCTTGACTGAGGAAAATGCTCTTCGCATGCATGAAACGACTAGAACTTCTAGCCCAAGTTTTTCTTACTTGACTGACAAGTCTTATGCCGCAATGGAGCGTGTTAAGGAATTACGTCAGACTGGCGAGCGCTGCTATTTCACAATGGACGCTGGACCTAACGTGAAGGTTCTCTGTCTAGCAGAAGATTTGGAGCGTTTGGCTGACATTTTCCGTCAGGATTATGATGTCATCGTCTCAAAAACCAAGGAACTCTAAGATGAAACAAGTTCAAGTGCAAACAGGTGGTAAGCTTTATTTGGCTGGCGAATATGCGGTGCTGACAGCTGGTCAAACTGCCCTCATCAACTATATTCCAATTTGTATGACGGCGACAGCTAAGCTTGCTCAGACGACCAAGTTGCAGTCGGATATGTTTACTTACAGCGCTAGCCGCAAGCCTGACCCTAATTATCAACTCATTCAGGCTAGTATCGACACCTTTGAAACCTATTATGGACAGTCTTTGCCAAAATTTGAACTAGATATTTCTGGAAAGTTGGAGAAAGATGGTTTGAAATTCGGTATCGGTTCAAGTGGTTCAGTTACAGTCTTGACCATCAAGGCTTTGTCGGTCCTATTTAATCAGGACTTGACGGCAGATAGGCTCTTTAAATTGGCAGCTTATACTCTGCTCAAGTCTGGTGACAATGGCTCCATGGGAGACATTGCCTGTATCGCCTACCAAGCTTTGATTGCCTATAAGTCTTTTGATAGAAAGCTAATAGCAGAGCAGATTAGAAAGCATGATTTAAAAACCGTGCTTGATATGGACTGGGGTTATGAGATTGAGCTGGTGCAAGCAAAATTATCAGCAGATTTTCTAGTCGGCTGGACCAGACAACCTGCTATTTCAAAAGATATGATAACAGCTGCTAAGTCCTTGATTGACCAGACCTTCTTACAAGAAACGGAAAAAGAAGTCCAAATCTGCAAAGAAGCACTGCTGTCTGCTGATAAAAATCGTCTAAAAGACAGTCTACAAAAGGTATCAGACCTCTTAGAAGGTCTCAGCTCAGCTATTTACGTTGATAAATTAAAAAGCCTCAAGGAGGCTGAAAAAGGACTAGATATTATCGCAAAATCTTCAGGCTCAGGCGGTGGAGACTGCGGTATTGCCATCAGTTTTTCTCAGGAAGATAGCCAAATTCTCCTCGACCGCTGGCAGGATGCTGGCATCGAACTCCTCTATCAAGAAAGGTGGAATCATGACTAATCGTAAAGACGATCATATCAAGTATGCGCTCAAGTACGAGTCACCCTACAATGCCTTTGATGATATGGAATTGATTCACACTTCCTTACCGACCTATGATTTGGCAGAGATTGATCTGTCGACACATTTTGCTGGTCAGGACTTTGACTTTCCATTCTACATCAATGCTATGACGGGTGGTTCGGAAAAAGGCAGAGCTGTCAACCGCAAGTTGGCTCAGGTAGCGGCAGCTACTGGTCTGGTTATGGTGACAGGATCTTACTCGGCTGCGCTGAAAAATCCAGACGATGATTCTTATGATTTTCGTTCTGAAAATTCTGACTTGCTCCTTGCCACCAATATCGGTATCGATAAGTCTGTTGACTTGGCTCAGCAAACCCTTGATCAGATGAATCCTATCTTTCTACAAGTCCATCTTAATCTGATGCAGGAACTTCTCATGCCAGAAGGTGAACGTGAATTCCGCTCTTGGAAGAAGAATCTGACGGATTACATCGACCGACTCGAAAGTCCCTTGATTCTCAAGGAAGTCGGCTTTGGCATGGATAAAAAGACCATCAGCTTTGCTATTAGCAAGGGCTATAAAACCTTTGATATTTCAGGTCGCGGTGGTACTAGCTTCGCCTATATTGAAAATCAACGTGGTGACAACCGTTCTTACCTCAATGAATGGGGACAGACGACCCTTCAATCCCTTCTTAATCTGCAGGACTTAGTTGATGAGACAGAAATTCTTGCCTCAGGCGGTGTTCGTCATCCGCTGGATATGGTCAAGTGCCTTGTCCTAGGAGCTAGAGCGGTCGGTCTATCACGGACAGTTTTAGAGCTGGTTGAACGTTATCCTGTTGACAAGGTCATCTCAATTATCAACGGTTGGAAAGACGATTTACGCCTGATTATGTGTGCCTTGGATTGTAGGACAATCGCAGAGCTTAGACAGGTAGATTATCTGCTCTATGGCAGACTAGCTGAAGCGAATCCTCAAAAGAAATAGAAAGAGGTTGGGCAAAAACTAAAATTTTAGCCTTACAATTAAAATTTGAATATTAAAAAATAGCTTAGAATCAATGTTTCTGACAACACAGTTCTAAGCTATTTTCTATGTTTAAAGACTTTTTGCCCAGCCTCTTTAGGTACATTTGAAGCTTTGTATCGTATCTCTACTCCACATCAAAGCTTTAGTGATGAGCTTGCCATCAGTATGCGACAAGTACTTAAAAAGCTACCGCACGAGCCACACAGAACTCTGCAGGCAAGCATCGTATTGAACGGAGCCGTCAGCATACCAATCGGTCAACTAAAGGAATGGATCTAGGACTTTGAAAAACTTTCCGAGAGAAACTTGACACAAACGGAAGAGAAGGGCGTCTTGATATCGCTTATCGAAAATGATAAAATGAGAAAAACGTTTAAGAATAATAGCAGGGAAATAGTGTTATGGATAAATGGGATAAGGTTAGAAGCGAAGCTCTAACAGAAACAAGAGTGTTAGAGGATATGGAAAGAGACCACCGCCAATTGCAAAGGCAGTTTGATGAAGACTATTCTGATATTAATGCCCACCGCTTTAATATTGAGAGTCAGATTGAGGGTAGATATTATGACATTCAAAGACTGCCTCAGAATGAGCTTTATGATTTTAATCATGCAAGAGAGGCCCTCAATTTATATCAGGAAGCTAACGAGGAGTTTTATCTGTTTCGCAAGCGCTTGCTAGATGATGCACTAGAGCGTGAAGAGATGGAGTATCAAAAAAAACACCGTTCTCAGCTAGAAAAAGTGGACTCTTTGCGTGCTGAAATGAGAAGAATTGCTAATGGATGGAACTAAGACAACAGGTGTTTAGAAAATGTTATCGTTTTCTAATAATTATTTTAATTTATTTGAGTATAGAAATTATTTATAGTATACTAGATTTGTTACAGGTTTCATTGTCAGGAGAGTAGTTGAATGGAAATATCATCATCAGAGAAAGCAACACATAATAATTACTGTACTAGTGAAGCGCAGCGCTTCGAAGGAATGGCAAGCAATTACGAAAGTAACCTCAGGGATGCTCAGGCCAAACTAGAGAGGTTGCGAGAGGCCAAGAAATCTTTGGATCAAGAGATTGGAGACTACGGAGATTTTCAGGATAATTTTAAGGCTGATCTGCAGACCAATCTTGCAGATGACTCGTTTAAGGGGGACATCAGAGATAAATTTGACAAAAAGACTCAAACGGCAGTATCGGATATAAAAGCTGATTTAAATGTCCACCAGGCGAATGCAGCTTCGCTGGATGCTAAAATTGCTGTGCTTGAAGCCTCAGTGGGTGATTGGTCTACTGCTCTTTCCAGTGCAGTAGATGCGGCGGTCAGTTTTTGGAATTCTATTTGGTAAGGAGAACCAATCATGGGAACGATAGTAGGGGTTGATAAGGAGACATGGGACAGCAATATTGCTGGTCAGGCAACAGCTGTTGCAGCTATTGAAGCGCTAACGGCGGCCAGTTTGGAGAAAACAAATTTGAGCCGGCTGACGAGTATCATTGATTTAGAGGCTAAGTTTAACACGGTTTTATCGTCTCTTCAGACTTATACAACAACGAATACAGCTAAAATGAAAGCTGTTGGCGATACGATTGTTCAAGAAGACGCCAGTCTGTCTGAACAGATAACAGAAAATACCCATACAATACGATTTAAATGAGGTGTGAAGATGGAACCATTAGAAACTATGCAGGAACTGCTGAAGGAAGCCGATTTTGAACAATTCGAAGTAAGTGAAGATTTGGTTCGCTTCATTCGAAAATATGGCTACATGGCTGGTATTTTTAACGAAGCTTATCAGGTTTTTGTCAGCGGCGGAAGTCACTATCACTACAAATCCTTTTTGGATAGAGAGTTACATTGCTTGTTTGCTCAGTCGCCAGATGAGGTTATTGTATCCGGAGATGATTATTCGTTTACCTGTTCGCGTTCGGATTTTATGACTTTGGTGGCGCTTATTGATATGGTTTACACGCCTATCTATCCTCTTGGCACAGTCGTTGAGCTTGATGTGGATAAGATGCCTCCTATCTTTAAAAAGTCACTGGATGATACAAAGCTGATGGTAATGTTAACCGGCCGCAAATTGCAATTGCGGGAAGGTTATCAGCAGTATATTCTTGACTATGTCGGCCGTCTTTGGCCGCATGGTGAACAGCTGGGCAGCGCCCAGTTTCGTGTGTCTAATCTAATGATAAAAAAGGTTGTCTTTGAAGGTTACCGTGATGACAGAGAAGAAGAGCGTGCTGAGTTTCTTAGGGCGAGACAAATTGCTAAACGTCAACGCTCAACTGCTTTCATGAGTCCTAAGGAAGCAGCTGCTTATTATCAAATAGGTTTTAAGAGAAAGGAGCATTAAAATGGGATTTCATGTTGATATGGCGGAGCTTCTGAAAGCCCAGTCAACTCTCTCCAGCGAGGCCAAGACCAGAATCAGTGAATTGGATGCAGCCAAGTCTGCTACCAACACCCTCATAGAAACAGGTGCCCTTTACGGTCAGGTCGGAACAGCAGTCTATAATCAGCTCAATAACTATGATGCCGCCCTGCATGTGGGCATGGCCGATGTTCTGACGGTGCTCTCCAGTGAACTGGGCTCTGCTATTGCCAGCTTCCAAGAGGATACGGGAGAAAGCAATGAATCCGCAGTCTTGGATGAAGCCTATCTGACCGACCTGTCGAAAAAACTAACCTCCTACAAGGAAACCAAGGCAAACTTAGAATCCAATATCACCGCCATTTAAGATGATATTGCCGATATTATTGACCTATCGGGGCCTTCCTCCAACTATGATGAGGATTCTGATGCGGCAGCCAAGGTTTTAACCGATACAATCACCAAGGTAAATGATTATAACAATGCCGGACCTGCCAGTTCGGCTTCTTCTTTATTGGATGTCTACAGCACTACCCTAAGTTCCCTGCAGACCTTGACAGGGATTTCTTACAGTGACAGCCGCTACGCTGCCTTTACGGGCAGCACGGCCTTTGGGGATGGGGTTAAGACCATGGACGATGACCTGCAGAAGCAGATAGCTCAGGCAAAGAAAGCAGAGCAGGAAGCCAAGAAGAAAGCAGAAGAAAAAGAAGAGGCTGATTGGAAGAAACACCACCCTTGGGAAGCCTACATAAGGGAATGCACGGATTGGTGGAGTGACCTGTGGAAGGATAATGCAGAAGGGACTGATCCTGTCACACAATTGATCTACGGGGCCTTAGGAGGAGTGACCAATACCGTAGGTGGCCTGCTTGAGGGTGGTGTGAGTCTGGTGCATTTAGGGATAGAACAAAACAAACAGTTGCTGGGCATTGCTTCTGACTGGGAAAGGGCTGACGTCCAAGGAACCATAGACAGTGTGGTGGTTCTAGGACGGATGGCTATTGGGGGGCTCACCTACCTGTCTCCTGTCCCGCAAATCGCTTTGGATGTGATGCCAAAAGGGACTCCTGCAGATGAGCTGATTTCAGATCAGCAGCTCTTTAAGGATACATTGTCCGGGATTGGGAAACAGGTTTGGACGGATATAAGTGAGGGCGACTGGTATGCCATGGGCGGTTATGCCTTTGAGGTTGGGAGTCTCTTTGTTGGCGGCGGCTTGGGCAAGCTTGGCAAGACCGGGGAGCTTGCGGAGGCGGCAGACAGCATCAGTGATGTGACTAGAGCTGTCACAAAGATGGATGATCTCAGTGACTTATCTAAACTGCGTTACTTGGATGAGGCAGTAGGCTTCAGTGATGAGCTGATGGATGCCAACAGCCTGCGAAAATATGCGGAAGGGTTAGAAGCCGCTGCTCAGAGTGCTAAGGTCAAGATGGCTGAGGTGCTAGATGATTTGACCATCAGTTTAAAGACCACCTACGGCTATGCGCAAGAAACGGTGGATAACGTAGTGGACACCATTCGTAGTATTGAATTACCGACGATATCTCCGCAGTATGCTTATGTGGCAGAGGGAAGCGTAGGTGAGGTGACTACAATTGGCGATGTTATCGCTAGCCTTAGAACCCCATCTCGTCAGACGGTTCTCAGTGATGGGAATGACCTCGCTTCGGTTTCAAGTAAATTGGATGAGGTGGTCTCCAACCATCAGCTCTACCAGAGTAGTGATGAGGTTGCACGCTTAGAGAAAATTGAAGTTGAATTTAATCACAACCCTAAGCATGACGAAATCGAGTTTTCCCGTCAACTGGCTAATCAGGAAAAGGGCATGAATGAGCTCACTGTTCAAGAATACCTTGATAACCGTGAAAAGTATATCGCAGAAGGTCGTGCTATAGAGGGAAATGCGGCGCAACAGGCAGCACGTAAAGAAGCATTATCAAGAAAGTTTCAAGAGTTAGTTGAATCGGGTATGTCACGTGGCGATGCGACAACCGAAGCACAAAAATGGCTGGATACTCAGGCAGCACTCCATAATCCCGACCAAATTGCTGGCGGGAACCCATTCAAAATTGGTGGAATGGGAGATAGAGCGATTAACTCTTCTATCGGTTCTCAGTGGAAGTATCGTATAGATGTTGTGGATGAACAGATTCAAGTCATGGCTTCCAAGATGACTCCCGAACAATTGCGAAATACCTATTTAAATGTTAAACTTACTTACTAGGAGGAAGAGATGCTTAAAGACTTTCATAAAGTGGCGGATATGCCTCAAGAAATTATTGAGAAATACAAAGACCAGATTCCAGTAGAATTGCTTCAGATTTGGGGAGAAGACGGTATAGGAACTTTTCTTGACGGTTATCTAAAGGTTATCAATCCAGATGATTACTTGGAATTAGTTCAAACAACCTATTTTAGGGGAGAAGTTTCTATCCCTATCTTTGTGACAGCTTTCGGAGATGTGATTACCTGGGAAAAAAGAGAATTCTTAGGTATTGTAAAGTATAAAGATGGGACGTTTGATATTTTCTTAGAAAATATGCCAATGTTCCTGAAGTTTTTATCTGATAAAAGTTTTACAGACGATTATTTTGAACTCCCTCTTTACCAAGAAGCTGTTGAGAAGCATGGTCAGTTGGACTATAACCAATGTTTTGGATTTGTCCCTTTGCTTGCTTTGGGTGGTTTTAAAGATACCGACCACTTGGATAAAGTAAAAATTATTGAACACATCATGCTTATTACGCAGTTAGCTGGCAATATTGGAATGTGATAATAGTTGGATAAACCCGAGCTTGATACTTGGGTTTATTTGCTTTTTGATAAGCTCTGCTATTTTCAACAAAGTAGATTGTCATCTAAAGAACATAGACAGTGTGGTGGTTCTGGGACGAATGGCTATTGGGGGTCTCACCTTCCAGTCTCCTATCCTGCAAGTCGCTTTGGATGTTATGCCAAAAGGGACTCCTGCAGATGAGCTGATTTCAGATCAGCAGCTCTTTAAGGATGCATTGTCCGGGATTGGGAAACAGGTCTGGACGGATATAAGTGAGGGCGACTGGTATGCCATGGGCGGTTATGCCTTTGAGGTTGGGAGTCTCTTTGTTGGCGGCGGCTTGGGCAAGCTTGGCAAGACCGGGGAGCTTTCGGAGGCGGCAGACAGCATCAGTGATGTGACTAGAGCTGCCACAAAGCTGTATGACCTTAGTGACTTGTCTAAACTGCGTTACTTGGATGAGGCAGTAGGCTTCAGTGATGAGCTGATGGATGCCAACAGCCTGCGGAAATATGCGGAAGGCTTGGAAGCTGCTGCCCAGAGTGCTAAGGTCAAGATGGTTGAGGTGCTAGATGATTTGACAGTCAACTTAAAGACCACCTACGGCTATGCGCAAGAAACGGTGGATAACGTAGTGGACACCATTCGTGGTATTGAATTACCGACGATATCTCCGCAGTATGCTTATGTGGCAGAGGGGAGTGAGGTCACGACAGTTGGGGAGATCATTGATAGCCTCAGCACCCCTACCCGTCAGACGGTTCTCAGTGAGGGGAGTGACCTCGCTTCGGTTTCAAGTAAATTGGATGAGGTGGTCTCCAGCCGTCAGCTTTATCAGAGCAGTGATGAGATTGCTGGTGTGGCGGATGAGGTTACAGGTGTTATTGATAACGTAACCTGGGAAGGTACTCAGTGGGAAAATCACTTGGATGACTTGCATCAGAAGATGCTAGCAAACAACACCCCCGTAAGCTCTGAAGTTCATACTATCGACGAGATTGCCCAGCAGCAAGCAGAAATATATAAAGTTAAGTCGGGAGAATCTGAACTAATAACCAATTCAAGGAAGGGAAACTTTGGTGAAATGGTTCAGGATGAGTACTACCGTCAGTTTGGTTACGACCGAATTAGTAAGGACATGGTGACAGGTCTGGAAGATGCTGGTCACACTGGAATTGACGGAGTCTATTACAATCCCGATGGATAATATTTGGATTAATAAACGTCTTGATAAAGCAGTTAGTGAAGAACATGCTGCAAAAATCCGAAAATCTTTATTTATAGGTGATAGTAACGTTCAAAGTAACCTGTTCAATATTAATAAGGAGGGTAAGATTATTATTAATCAACTAAATGAGAAGGCTAGGAAAATGAAGTGAGGTTTACAATGTTTAGAGATAAATATAGAAATGAAGACTATTTTGAAAAAAGATTACAATTTAATGTCAAAACATTTTATGAATTTGAAGAATTAAAGAAAGATGTACTCGAAGAAAGATTGAGCTATTTTTATTTATCGCAATTGGGATACTCGAATAAATTACTTACTATTAGTTATTCTTTAGGGAAGTCACCTGATGACATCTTTAAATGGTTCAAAATTAGTTTACATTATTTTGAATTATTCTATGAAACTTATGGTAGTACGTATGACTTAATTGATTATTTTTCATTAGCAGTCCTTTTTGAAGACCGCAAAGAAGAATTTATCGAAGACATTGAGAAAGTTTTCCAAAAGTATATGACTTTCGTTGATGCAGGCGACCAATTACAGGACGATTTTATTGATTTTCTTGGAGTCTATTTGTTGCAAGGCGATGTTGTTAATTTCCATTCTCACCTAGAATACCTCAATCTGATGGGAGATACCGTTGAGTCTGTGATTGAAGCGCAAAAATTCTGGTACTATGCCCATTCAGAGGCATTCTGGTATAATTCACATTTGCGAGATACTGAAAGTTATTATGGCTACTGGAGCTTTGACACAGCTGCTTTATGTAAGATTCGTGGGATTTATGATGAACGATTTAAGGATATGGATTTCTTCCCTTATGATTTATTAGTACAAGAGGAGTAAAAAATGTTTGAACTAAAACCCGAAATCAAACAAGCACTAACAGACATGGACTTTGTGCAACAATATAAAAATTTATCAGATGAATTCGCATCAGATATTATTCCATATGATGAGCGTTTAGATAATATTGATATAAGTAGAGTTCTTCAAATTATTGAGGATTTAGGTTATAAGTCTTCATACGATAGACGTGAAAAATTTTTCAAAATAGAATGCAGAACAGTTCATAATCCTATACTTCGATTTAATACCCATCTTGTTTTAAGAGAAGGAAGTATTGAATTAATTTGGAGTGTTACTCATAATCATAAAGTCATAATGGGACCTGATATTGGCTATCTTCCAGTTTTAATAGATAAAAAAAATCCGCCTATTCCTGACCCAGTTGTTATTAGTTATAAGGAACTAAAGGAGGTTCTCAAAATCAATTTTGACATGTTCAAACAATTTCAGGATTTGTTGATTGCTTATTATGAGAAAGAAGACAATAGCTAATAGTTTCTAATTTATAGATTCAGTCAATTAGTGGATAATAATCTATAAGCTCAAGTATAATTCTTGGGCTTATAATTTTTGATTACTAAACAGCTCTGCTATTTTCAAAAAAGGTGATTGTCATCTAAAAAAATATAGACAGTGTGGTGGTTCTGGGACGAATGGCTATAGGGGGTCTCACCTACCTGTCTCCTATCCTGAAAGTCGCTTTAAATGAAATTCCACATAAGAGAGTATCCGTGGAATTGAACCTATTTATTCAGGAGAATCTTTGAGACCAGATAAGTTTGAAGTTAGTTATCATATTGACGGGGATCGACCTAAATTTTTGACAATTAGAAACCAAGTAGGAGGGTGATATGACTGTTGAAAAACAAATTCAAGAAAAAATTGAAGCATTAATGCACAATGTTGATGAGTCTATTCCAGTAAGATGGGAAGAAGTATATGTCAATGTAGAAGTATCTGAAGGTGGTGGAACGGTTTATTTTTATTTCAAACCGAAAAACGAGATGGAATTTCATTATAGTGTTTCAATTCCACAAGATTTTGATGTAGATGAGCGTATTTTTAAATCATTTTATAGAGAACAATATCATCTCAGTGAAGAGTTATGGCATATATTTGTAGACAACGGATTACCAGTTTGGTCTAGCGCGATTTTCTCTTATATCCACGGTAAGTTAACTGTTCAATTTGACTACAGTCCTTGGGTAGAATCTCCTTATGGTCTAAACGATCGTATGGATTTCTTTGAATATAAATATTTAAAAATCAAACCTAAAGATAGTAAAAAAGAACGACTTTTTCAAAAAATGGAAGCTTATCAAAAGCAGTTTAATGACTAGACCATTTTAGTAAAAAGAAGTAGACTTACGTTAGGTAATAATAAATCTGAATTTGACACTTGGGTTTATTTTCTTAATCAAAATACTTGGACAACTAACAGCTCTGCTATTTTTAAAAAAAGCTAAAAAGAAATAGAAAAACGAGACAAGCCAAGCTGTCTCGTTTTTAGCTGTCAAATGATAGAAATTCCTGAATTTTAGGAAGTGCAAGCGAGGACTGGCATTTGACTTCAATCTGTCCATTTTCCATATGAATGAGAGCTGGTACTGTTTTGATGCCGTGTTTTTGACGGAAGTCTGCTTGTTGCCTGCCATCATCTCGACTATCCAGAAAATAGCAGGTTTCAGTCTGTTCAGTTTCTAGCTGACTAAGGCGTTTAGCTTGCTTACGGCAGTAGGAGCAGGTCGGCCTTGCTAGAAAGAGGTTGGCAGACTGATTCTCGGTCTGTAATTTTAGAAAATCTTCCAGACTGATGTCAGTAAAGGCCAAAATATCTTGATAAAATTCTTCAATCTGTTCTTGACTGGCTACCATGAGACTTCCTCCTTAAAGTCCTCCTGAGCCCTGATTAAAGCATCGATGATTTCGGGTTCAGAGCTTGAATGCCCAGAAATGGTGTAAGTCAGCTCTGCATTTTCCAAACAATCAAAAAGTTCCTTGGCACCGCTAGGTCTACAATCGACATCGTAGCGACCGTGGATGATTTTTGTTGGAATTTCTTTTATCTTATAGGCATCTCTCAGCAGTTGATTCTCCTCAAGGAAGCAATCATTGACAAAGTAGTGGCTTTCCATAGTTGCCATGGCGACATCTTCATCACTTATCTCTTCCGTCACATCATCTGGATGTAGGTAGATAACCGTATTTTCAAAGCTTGAAAAGGCCTTGGCATAGGTCAAACGAGTTTCTCTATCTGAGCTCGTCAAATACTTGTAGTAGCTGGAAACATTGTCTTTTTGTTCCTCGGCAGTCAATAATGAGCAAAAGTCCTCATAGGCTTCTGGGAAAAATTGCCCAGCACCGCCTTGGTAGAGCCAGTCCATATCCTCTTTACGAGCTAAGAAAATCCCACGTAAAATAAGTCCCTTAACAGACCGTGGAAATTGCTCCGCATAGTAGAGTGCAAGCGTTGTTCCCCATGAACCACCGTGAACCAGCCATTGCTCAATATTAAGATGCTGACGCACTTCCTCCAAGTCTTTAGCTAGGTCCTCTGTCGTGTTCTGTCTTAATTCAAGAAAGGGAAGGCTACGCCCACAACCTCTTTGGTCAATACAGATGATTCGATAGAAATCGGGGTCAAGAAAACGTCTAGCCCAGTCACCGCAGCCGACACCAGGTCCACCATGGAGATAGACGACTGGAGCGCCATTTGGATTGCCAGATTCTTCAACATAAATCTGGTGCAGATCATCTACTGCAAGCAGAAAATGATTGTAGGGTTCAAGTGGTGGAAAGAGTTCTTTGATAGACATCCAGTTCTCCTTTGCTAGTCATAATGATTAAAATTACCTTCATTATAGCATAAAAGCCTAAGAGAAGTGAGCGTTTTCTTGCTTGTCTTAGGCTTTTACTTATAGTTTTTTTAGTAACTTTTCTGCTGTTTCAAGATTCATGTGTTTTTCTTTGAGAAGTTGGCTGACCAGACTAGCAACTTGATCCTCCTTTGCACCAGCCAGCAGGGCTAGCGACTTGGCTTGGAGTTTCATGTGTCCAGCTTGAATACCTGTTGACGTCAGAGCTTTTAGAGCAGCAAAATTCTGAGCTAGCCCAAGCGCAGCGATGAGGCCAGCAAGTTCTTTAGCAGAGGGATTTCCAAGCAAATCGTGAGCCACCTGTACAGTCGGATTAAGTCCAATCGAGCCGCCTTTTGTTGCGATAGGCAGTGGAAGGGTGATTTCCCCTTTGATCTGCTGACTCTCTTTATCATAGGTCCAAGTACTCAGCCCTCGATATTGATCATCTCGACTAGCATAGGCGTGAGCGCCAGCCTCAATCGCTCGCCAGTCATTCCCCGTCGCCAGCACCAAGGCATCAACCCCGTTGAAAATTCCCTTATTGTGAGTTGCAGCACGATAGGGATCGACTTGAGCGAGTTGACTAGCCATTTCCATTTTCTTGGCAAATAGCTGAGCTTCTTCCTTATTGCGTGAAAGATAGCGAAGGTCAACTGCAGCAGTAGCAGTCACCAGACTCTCTGTTGCATAATTTGATAGGATTGCCATGAGTGACTGTCCACCAGAAAGCTCTTCTAGATTAGGAACCAAGGTCTCCATCATGGTATTGACCATGTTAGCACCCATGGCTTCTTGAGTATCAACACTGAGGTAGACAATCAGAAAATCGCTCTTTTCCTCAAACCAGAGGTCACGGCTACCGCCTCCTCTTTTGAGAATGGAAGGGTGGGCTTGATTGGCTAGGTCTAATAAATCAGCTTTTTGATTTAAGATTGCTTGACTTGCAGTAGCCTTATCAGCGACATCAAAAAGAGCCACCTGTCCAATCATCAAGCGATTGTGAATTTCTGTCTTAAAACCGCCAGAGCGTTTAATCAATTTAGCCGCATAAGAAGCCGCAGCAACAACCGACGGTTCCTCAGTAACCATAGGTAGCTGATAATCCTTGCCGTTGACCTGAAAATCAGGTGCTAGGGCAAAGGGTAGTGAGAGGGTTGAGAGGACATTTTCTGCCATTTGATTTGCAGTGGCGAGTTCAAGTCCTTTAGAATTGAGAATTTCCTTGTCCTCATGTGACAAAAGAGCATTTGATGTCAAATGCTCTAATCGTTCATGAGGAGTCTTTTTAGAAAATCCTGTCCAAGAAAGTTTGGTCATTAGTCTTTTCCTTTATAAAGTCGTTTGTGTCCTTGGATAGCTTCTAAGTAGAAAGCACCAGTCTTATAGTCTGCAAATGTAGCATTTCCATCTTGATCAAGATGGGCTTCTTCATAGAAGAGTTGCTCATACTGGTCTACTGAGATGACCTGACGGTTCTCCAAGTCCTTTTTACGGTCATTGCGCAGCATTTTTTCAAAACCTTTAACTAAGTTGACGCTGAAAATCTCGCAAACGGCACCAGAACCATAAGAGAAGAGACCAATCTTGTCTCCAGCCTTGAGGGTTTGACTGTTTTCAAGGAGAGAAAGCAAACCTAGATAGAGGGAACCAGTATAGATGTTTCCGACCTGACGGCTGTAAGTAATGGACTGGTCAAAATTGTCTTTGAGGCGTGTTTTGACGCTGTCATCCAAGGACTTGTCCATGATTTTATTGAGACCTTTGAGGGCAAGTTTTGGAAATGGCAGATGGAAGCAAAAGGCTGCAAAGTCTGACAAGTCAGTTTCTTCACGTCTTTGATACTCAGCCCAAGTTGTCTTGAGACAATCCAAATACTGCTTAGTTGAATACATGCCATCCACAAATGGTGTACTTGAGTAATTAGGACGCCAGAAATCCATGATATCACGAGTCTGAGCGACATTATCATCATTGAAGGAGAGGATACGAGGATTTGAGCTAACAAGCATGGCAATAGCACCAGATCCTTGAGTTGATTCGCCAGAGCTGTCAATGCCATATTTAGCAATATCTGAGGCAATAACCAGCACACGTGATTGAGGGTATTTCTCAATGTGAAGTTTGGCGTAGTCAAGACCAGCAGTAGCTGAATAACAAGCTTCCTTCATTTCAATTGAACGTGCAAAGGGTTGAATACCCAAAAGCTGATGAACATAAACAGAACCAGCCTTAGATTGGTCAATGCTTGATTCGGTAGCTAAAATGACCATATCAATAGTCTGGCGATCCTCGTCGTCCAAGATTGATTGGGCTGCGCTAGCGGCAAGGGTAATAATATCGTCGGTCACTGGTGTAATGCTGAGGGCATCCAACATAAGACCTTGGCTAAATTTTTCAGGATCTTGATTTCGAGCTTGGGCAAGATCCGTCATGGGTAAGACATACTGACTGGTCGCAAAACCAATCTTATCAATTCCGATTGTCATGGAAATTCCTTTCAAACTTTAATAGTAGAACCTCATTTTGTATTGATTTGTGGATAAGCAAAATGCGCTTATGACTGTGAATTCAGGGTTCTGGTACATTTTCATGAGTAATCCAAAGATGATTTTACCATAATTTAAGGATTTAGACTTGAAAAAAAGTTTTTTACTTTAAGTATCAAACTATATCTGTGACGAGTCCAGCAAATCCAAGCTCTGCCAGTTGGAATTAGTCTCTTTAGATATCTGATTCTAGTCAATTTTAAGAGAAATAACTTTTTTCTCGCATTTTTTAAGCATTTTAGATAGAATAGGTGAAGTTATTTTAGATTGAGGTAGAGAAAACATGACAAAAGCGGATGCTATTTTCAAAGAAAATATCAGAAAAATCATGACTGAGGGTGTTTGGTCTGAGCAAGCCCGACCTAAGTATAAGGATGGCAGCACAGCCAACTCTAAGTATGTGACAGGTAGTTTTGCCGAGTACGACATTTCAAAGGGTGAGTTTCCAATTACGACTCTTCGTCCTATCGCAATCAAATCAGCAATCAAGGAAGTTTTCTGGATTTATCAGGATCAGACCAATAGCCTAGATGTTCTTGAAGACAAGTACAATGTCCACTATTGGAATGAGTGGGAAGTCGGAGATAGTCGTACCATCGGTGAGCGCTACGGTGCTATCGTCAAAAAGCATGACATTATCAACAAACTCCTCAAACAACTTGCTGATAATCCCTGGAATCGTCGTAATGTGATTTCTCTCTGGGACTATGAGGCATTTGAGCGTTCGGAAGGATTGCAACCCTGCGCCTTCCAGACCATGTTTGACGTTAGACGTGTCGATGGTGATATCTATTTGGATGCGACCTTAACTCAACGTTCAAACGATATGTTGGTTGCTCATCATATCAATGCAATGCAGTATGTTGCTCTTCAAATGATGATTGCCAAACATTTTGGATGGAAGGTTGGAAAATTCTTCTATTTTATTAACAATCTTCATATTTATGACAATCAATTTGAGCAGGCAGAAGAATTGCTTAGTCGTGAGGCATCAGATTGTCAACCACGTTTGGTTCTCAATGTTCCTGATGGAACAAACTTCTTTGATATCAAACCAGAAGACTTCGAATTGCTAGACTATGATCCTGTCAAACCACAGCTTAAATTCGATTTAGCGATTTAAGAAACCTCTTGTGAGCTCACCAGATTGTTTGAGAATCATTTTCTTTTTATTCTTGCCCTCCTTAAGCGGTCGTGTCAAATAATCCAGTGTGCCACTTAAGGAGACTATCCAAAAACAAGAACTCAAATAATCTGAATAGTTCACCAAATGTTTTTCTGAGCATTTTAGCAGACTTTTTGATAAAATGTAGTCACTATGGTTCAAGAAAAAGATAAGAAAATGATTGCCATTTGGGCAGAAGATGAGTCTGGTTTGATTGGTGTCGATGGGGTTATGCCATGGCACCTGCCAAAGGAGCTCAAGCATTTTAAAGAAACAACAACAGGTCATGCGATTCTTATGGGACGTGTGACTTTTGATGGTATGAAGCGCCGCTTATTACCAAATCGTCAGACCCTTATTTTGACGAGAGATGAGTCTTACCAGGTTGAGGGAGTAGAGACTTTCGCTAGCGTTGATGCCGTCTTAGACTGGTATGACAAGCAAGACAGTAATCTTTATATTGTTGGTGGAGCAGGTGTTTATAACAGCTTTGCCCCTTATTTTGACCAGGTAATCAAGACTGTGGTTCATGAGACCTTTAAGGGTGATACCTACGCACCTGACAATGTCGATTGGTCAGCTTATGACTTAGATAGTCAAGTATTTTATGAAAAAGACGACAAGAATCCCTATGATTTTACCGTCTTTACCTACACGAAAAAGTAGAGAGGTTTCCATGCAGAGAAGTATTTTTGGAGTCTTTACAGCATTCCTATGTGTGATTTGTATCCTTTGTGCCATTCCAGCCTTTCGTAAAAATCGCTATGGCCTAGGAGCTTTCTTCCTATTGAATGCTTTTACAAATATCGTCAATACAATCCATGCCTTTTACGGCACTTTATTTTAAATCTAGTAGAATAAATTAGAACAAGAGGAAATAATGGCAAATAGAACACACGATGTTACCGTAAACTGTTCTTTCTGTGGTAAAAATCAAGATGAGGTTAAAAAAATCATTGCAGGAAACAATGTTTTCATCTGTAATGAATGTGTTGCCCTCTCACAAGAAATCATCAGAGAAGAGACAGCTGAGGAAGTTCTAGCTGACTTGGCAGAAGTTCCAAAACCAAGAGAATTACTTACGATTCTTAACAATTATGTGGTCGGACAAGACCGTGCTAAACGTGCCCTATCAGTGGCTGTTTACAATCACTACAAACGTATCAGTTTTTCAGAGAGCCGTGACGACGAAGATGTCGATCTTCAAAAATCAAACATCTTGATGATTGGTCCAACAGGTTCTGGTAAAACCTTCCTTGCACAGACTTTGGCTAAGAGTCTCAATGTTCCTTTTGCCATTGCCGATGCAACTTCATTGACTGAAGCGGGATATGTCGGTGAGGATGTTGAAAATATCCTTCTCAAGTTGATTCAGGCTGCAGATTTCAATATTGAACGTGCTGAACGTGGAATCATCTATGTTGATGAAATTGATAAAATCGCTAAAAAAGGTGAAAATGTTTCGATCACACGTGATGTTTCTGGTGAAGGTGTACAACAAGCCCTCCTCAAAATCATTGAAGGGACTGTTGCCAGCGTTCCCCCACAAGGTGGTCGTAAGCACCCTAACCAAGAAATGATTCAGATTGATACCAAGAATATTCTCTTTATTGTTGGTGGTGCCTTTGACGGAATCGAAGACATTGTTAAACAACGTATGGGTGAGAAGGTTATCGGTTTTGGTCAATCAAGTAAGAAAATTGATGACGATTCATCTTACATGCAGGAAATCATCTCAGAAGATATTCAAAAATTTGGACTTATCCCTGAATTTATCGGACGTTTGCCTGTTTTAGCTGCTCTTGAGCAATTGACAGTGGATGACCTTGTTATGATTCTGACTGAACCAAGAAATGCCTTGGTCAAACAGTATAAAGCTCTGCTATCTTACGATAATGTCGACCTTGAGTTTGACAAGGATGCACTTGAAGCAATCGCTGCTAAGGCTATTGAGCGTAAAACAGGTGCGCGTGGTCTTCGTTCAATCATCGAAGAGACCATGCTGGATGTTATGTTTGATATTCCAAGTCAGGCAGATGTTAAGAGCGTTCGTATCACTAAGGATGCAGTTGATGGTAAGGCAGAGCCTATCATCGAGACTGTTTAGGAGGACTTATGGCTGAAGAACAGGTTTTAAATACCCACAACGCCTCAATTTTGTTGAGTGCTGCTAACAAGTCACACTATCCTCAGGATGATCTCCCAGAAGTTGCCCTAGCAGGACGTTCAAATGTTGGTAAATCAAGCTTTATCAACACACTTTTGGGCCGTAAAAACCTTGCCCGTACCTCAAGTAAACCTGGTAAGACACAATTACTCAACTTCTATAATATTGACGACAAACTGCGTTTTGTCGATGTTCCTGGCTATGGCTACGCTAAGGTGTCTAAAACCGAGCGTGCCAAGTGGGGTAAGATGATTGAGGAATATCTTGTTACTCGTGATAATTTGCGAGTAGTTGTCAGTCTGGTTGACCTCAGACATGACCCATCACAAGACGATATTCAGATGTATGAATTTCTAAAATACTATGAAATTCCGGTCATCGTTGTCGCAACCAAAGCTGATAAAATTCCACGAGGTAAGTGGAACAAGCACGAATCAGCCATCAAGAAAAAATTGAACTTTGATAAAAATGATCATTTCATTGTCTTTTCATCTGTCGACCGCACAGGTCTTGATGAATCGTGGGATACTATTTTGTCTGAGTTGTAATATGATAAAAAAGAGCTTTGCAGTGGTCTAAATGGCTACTGCAAAGCTCTTTTTAGTTTTTCAAATGATTGATAATATCGAAGGAAACTTGGGTTAGTTCCTCGATACTTGTTTGGCAGTCCTGATGAATCCACTCAATTAGAACACTGAAAATACCACCAATCGCAAATCGCTGAGCATAGGTATTGGTAGATAAATCACCACGTCCTAACTCTATCAAATCAATATGTCGTAACCAGGATTGTTGAAATTGAGGGAGTAGGTCATTCTTTCTAAGAATGAGAAGAAGGGATTTATAATCAGACCAATAACTAAAAAAATTCTGGAAAACTTGGCTAAAAGTTGGTTGCTCCAATTGACCAAGTTGCTTAAAGAGATTTAATGTTAGTCTTTCGATAAAAAGGGTAAGTAGGTCATCTCGACTGTCAAAGTGTCGGTAAAAGGTTCTTCTAGCATAGCCAGATTTCTTGGCAATTTGGCTAATCTGAATTTTCTCATAGGGATATTCTTCCAAAAGTTGGCCAAAAGCTGTTAAGATATCCTCTTGTGTTTGAGTGATTTGTTTTATTCTCTTTTTATTAACTGTCACACTTTCAGTCATTTGTGCATAAAGCCTCCAAAGGTATTGATATTATAGGTTCACTTGATTATACTATATGATATCAAATGTCACAAATCTTGGAGGTCGTCTTATGAAAGCATTGATAACAAAATGGTATCTCTTGTGTCCCTACCTTGCTTCTCTTTTTGCTTTAGCATTATTTTTGGGAAATTGGGATTTACGAGTGCAGTCATTACTTATATCGGGGCTTTTTATTCAATTACACTTTTTCGAAGAATTTGGTTTCCCTGGAGGATTTCCCCTTATCGCGATGCTGGTTGAGCTTAAATCGGTTGAAACTGACACAAGTAAGTGGGACTTAAACCATCTATCAGCCTTTTTCGGGAATCAGTGGTTTGCAGTAATTGTTTATCTTTTGCCGATTTTTTGTCCCAATATACCATTTTTAACACTTGCAGTCATGATTTTTGCCTTTGCAGAACTTGCCATGCATCTTTTCTTTTTCAATCTTTCCTTGAAGAAGTGGTATAATCCAGGACTTCTTACAACCTTAATCGGTCTTGTTCCTGTTTCTGTCTATTATTTAGCTCATGATTGGAAGTTGTATTCTGGACTTGATTGGTTCTTAGCCTTGATATGGATTGTTCTTAATTACTTTATAGCCTTTCGTTCCCCAATTTATAAGCGTTTAGGTCGATATTCAAATTACGCATTTAGTGATAGTGATCTTTCACGCTCAGAGCCATTTTTAACACATTTTCGTGAAACACAGTTTAAATAGGAGGTATTATCATGTCATATTTTAGAAATTATTGGTATCGTTTTGGAGCAATTTTATTTATTATTTTAGCAGCAGCCTTGCTTATTTTTAGACCAGACTGGTCAATGCTTCACTATCTATTGTATTTTAATTTTATGGCGCTTCTAGCACATCAATTTGAAGAATATCAGTTTCCTGGTGGGGCATCACCTATCATTAACTATGTTGTTTATGATGAAGAAGAGTTGATGGATCGTTTTCCAGGCAATACTCAGTCTATTATGTTGGTTAATACTATTGCTTGGTTGCTTTACATTGCTAGTATTGCTTTTCCTCAAGCTTATTGGCTTGGATTGGGAGTCATGTTCTTTAGTTTAACGCAGCTCTTGGGTCATGGTTTTCAGATGAATAGTAAACTTAAAACTTGGTATAACCCTGGTTTAGCAACGACAGTATTTCTCCTAGTACCAATAGCTTGCGCATACATCTATCAAGCTAGTGCAGAAGGCTTGCTCACTTGGGGAGATTGGCTAGGTGGCTTTATCATGTTGATTGTCTGTGTACTAACTAGTATTATTGCACCAGTACAGCTATTGAAGGATAAAGAGACTAATTATATTATCAGTCCTTGGCAGATGGACCGCTTCCACAAGGTTGTTAATTTTGCAAGACTCAAAAAATAAATTAATTTTGTGATAGTTTTTCTTTATCACATGTGGTAGTTAAGACAAAAGACTAAAAGAAAATATAAGCTTTCGGAAAGAGACTGTTCATCAAAAACTTATATTTTTAGGGTATAATTTTGGTACGTTAGCTATAAAACGAAGAAATATCGGCGATATTTTGTAAAATATTTCAAAAAAATGCATGCGACTAGAAAATAGTTACATGCATTTTCTTTATCTATCTGTCCTTTTGTGATAGCTAATGCCTATTACCCAAGGGAGTTAGATTATGATAAGATGAAAGTATTAGATTTTTGGAGGTTGTTATGGAAAATCATCGTTATGAAGATGAAGGTAAATTCCAGCGTAAGATGACCAGTCGTCATCTCTTTATGTTATCGCTAGGTGGTGTTATTGGGACTGGGCTTTTCTTGAGTTCTGGTTACACCATTGCACAGGCTGGTCCACTTGGAGCGGTGCTGTCTTATTTGATTGGAGCGGTTGTGGTCTACTTGGTCATGCTATCACTTGGTGAGTTGGCGGTTGCCATGCCGGTGACAGGGTCATTCCACACCTATGCTACGAAGTTCATCAGCCCTGGTACAGGTTTTACAGTTGCCTGGCTATATTGGATTTGTTGGACGGTTGCTCTGGGGACTGAATTTTTAGGTGCTGCCATGCTCATGCAACGCTGGTTCCCAGATGTGCCAGCTTGGGCATTTGCTTCCTTCTTTGCCCTTGTGATTTTTGGTTTAAATGCTCTCAGCGTGCGCTTTTTTGCAGAAGCAGAGTCTTTCTTCTCAAGTATCAAGGTTATTGCTATCATTATCTTTATCATCTTGGGCTTGGGAGCTATGTTTGGTCTGGTTTCTTTTGAAGGTCAGCACAAGGCTATTCTCTTCACGCATCTGACTGCTAATGGTGCCTTTCCAAATGGTATCGTTGCAGTTGTCTCAGTCATGTTGGCTGTTAACTATGCTTTCTCAGGTACTGAGTTGATTGGTATTGCGGCTGGTGAAACGGATAATCCCAAAGAAGCTGTGCCGAGGGCTATTAAAACGACAATCGGTCGCTTGGTTGTTTTCTTTGTACTGACAATTGTCGTCCTAGCTTCGCTATTGCCAATGAAAGAGGCAGGCGTATCCACAGCACCATTCGTTGATGTCTTTGACAAGATGGGAATTCCTTTTGCGGCAGATATCATGAATTTCGTTATCTTGACAGCCATCCTGTCTGCTGGTAACTCAGGCCTCTACGCATCAAGCCGCATGCTCTGGTCTCTTGCCAATGAAGGTATGTTGTCAAAATCTGTCGTGAAAATCAATAAACACGGTGTTCCTATGCGTGCCCTTCTCTTGTCAATGGCAGGAGCAGTGCTGTCGCTCTTTTCAAGTATTTACGCTGCAGACACAGTTTATCTAGCCTTGGTTTCAATCGCAGGCTTCGCTGTTGTTGTCGTATGGCTAGCCATTCCGGTCGCACAAATCAATTTCCGCAAGGAATTCTTGAAAGAGAATCGACTAGAAGATTTGTCTTACAAAACACCTTTTACACCAGTTCTCCCTTATATCACAATCATTTTGCTTTTGATTTCGATTGTGGGAATTGCTTGGGATAGCTCACAACGTGCTGGGCTTTACTTCGGTGTTCCATTTATTATTTTCTGCTATATTTATCACAAACTACGTTACAAGAAATGGTGATCTTATGGGAAGATTTAAAGAACTTTTAGAGAGTAAAAAAGCTCTCATTCTGCACGGTGCCTTGGGGACCGAGCTTGAGAGCAGAGGTTATGATGTTTCAGGTAAACTTTGGTCAGCTAAATATCTGATTGAAGATCCAGCAGCTATTCAGACCATTCATGAAGATTATATTCGTGCTGGTGCTGATATTGTGACGACATCAACTTATCAGGCGACATTACAAGGACTTGCCCAAGTTGGTGTCTCTGAAAGTCAGGCAGAAGACTTGATTCGCTTGACTGTTCAGTTGGCAAAAGCTGCGCGTGAGCAAGTCTGGGAAAACTTGACCGAAGAAGAGAAAGCAGGACGAGTCTATCCCTTGATTTCTGGGGATGTTGGTCCCTATGCTGCCTTTTTAGCAGACGGTTCTGAGTACACAGGGCTCTACGATATTGATAAGGAAGGTCTAAAAAACTTCCATCGCCATCGCATCGAGCTTCTCTTAGATGAGGGTGTTGACCTTCTGGCACTTGAAACCATTCCAAATGCACAGGAAGCGGAGGCTCTTCTGGAGCTACTTGCCGAGGATTTCCCTCAGGTTGAGGCTTACATGTCATTCACCTCTCAAGATGGCAAGACCATTTCAGATGGTACAGCTGTTGCTGATTTGGCGAAAGCGATTGATGCTAGCCCTCAGGTTCTGGCGCTGGGCATTAACTGTTCGAGTCCATCCTTGGTTGCTGATTTCTTGCAAGCAATAGCAGAGCAGACTGACAAGCCTCTTGTGACCTATCCAAACTCTGGAGAAATTTATGATGGGGCCAGCCAATCTTGGCAATCTAGCCCAGACCATTCACACACCCTACTTGAAAATACAAGTGATTGGCAAAAACTGGGTGCCCAAGTTGTCGGAGGTTGTTGCCGAACAAGACCAGCTGACATCGCTGACCTCTCAGCACATTTGAAATATAGTGAATTGTATAAAGGTTAGGACGTCGTTAAGTCGCTTTGATGAACGCTAGTTCTATCTGCATCTCCTTGCCTAGTCCTATTCCTTTCTCAATCCACTATAAGTAAAGTGGCTTGAAGAAGATTAGAATAAGTTCCAATCTCCTTTTTCAATTCACTAGAAACCCCGCTTGGATTCTTCCAAACGGGGTTTATTTTTATCTTTCAGAGATGATGATTTGGTTATCTTGCAGGTCAGCCTTTAGATGTTTAACATCTGTATGATCAAGATAGTAGTCTGTGATACGGTCACGGACTTCTTGTTCAATGACACGTCTTAGCGGACGAACACCCATGGCCTTATCATAGCCGAGTTCAATCAAATGTTCTTTAGCAGCATCGGTCACTTCCAAATCAATGCCTTTTTTAGCAATCGTTTGGTTGACATCGTCCAGCATCAAATTCACGATATCAGTCAAATCTTCCTTGTCTAAGTGGGTAAATTCAACAACTGCATTGAAGCGGTTGAGGAATTCAGGACGGAAGAATGGGGCGATACGGTCCATGATGTCACCCTTATCTTCTTCAGAATCAAAGGTATCGTAGCCAAATCCAGCATTTGATGTTGCAATGATAACAGTATTCTTGAAGTTTACTGTATTGCCTTGACCATCTGTCAAATGACCATCATCCAAAACTTGAAGAAGGAGAGTGATAACCTGAGGATCAGCCTTTTCAATCTCATCCAAAAGAATGATGGCATATGGATTTCTGCGGACGCGTTCAGTCAGTGTATTGCTATTATCATCATAGCCCACGTAACCAGCAGTAGCACCAATCAATTTTGATACAGCAGTGCGATCACTGTATTCTGACATGTCAAGACGAATAATAGCGTTCTTAGAACCAAACATGTCGAGCGCCAGCTGTTTAGCCAACTCAGTTTTTCCGACACCAGTAGGACCGACAAAGAGGAAGCTACCGATTGGACGGTTGCCATCGTCAAAACCAGCTCGGTTACGACGAATAGCACGAGATACGGCTTCGACAGCATCGTTTTGACCGATGATTTTTGTTTTCAGGCGCTTGTTCATTTCTTTGAGTCGTTCAATATCGCTTGCGCCCATTTGAGAAACAGGGACACCAGTCAGTCTTTCCACTGATTCTGCGATATCGTTAATCGTTGCAGTAGCTTTTTGTGTTTCAGAATGGTCTCCGATTTGTTGTTCCAATTCTTGAATACGTGTTTTAGCGTTGAGTGCTGCTTCGTAATCTTCTGATTCGACAGCCTTTTCTTGTTTTGCCTTTTCGCTTTCAATCTCTGCTTCTAGAGTTTTCAGGTCTGTTACTGGATGTTGGGCAGCCAAGTGTGCTGCGGTCATATCAACCAAGTCAATAGCCTTATCTGGAAGACTTCTTTGCGGAATATATTGAATTGAATAATCCACAGCAGCTTTCAAGACATCATCAGGAAGGATGATATTGTGGTGTTGTTCATAAAGGCTACGGATTCCCTTAAGAATAGCCAGCGTATCTTCAGCAGAAGGGGCATTGACCTTAACTTCATTGAAACGACGTGCTAGCGCAGCGTTTTTCAAAATAGTATTACGATACTCGTCTTGAGTAGAAGCACCGATAAGGGTCAATTCACCACGTGAGAGGGCAGGTTTCAAGATGTCGGCCAAGCCTTTAGAGCCTGAATCGCCTCCCGTAGAACCAGCGCCAAGAATTTGATGGATTTCGTCGAAGAAGAGGATAATATTACCAGCCTCCTTGACTTCAGTGATCATATTTTGGATATTTTCTTCAAAAGAACCACGGTACTGGGTACCCGCTTCAAGTCCAGAAATATCAATAGAAATGATTTCCTTATTTTTGATTGCTGCTGGAACGTCTCCATTGACAATAGCTTGCGCGAGACCTTCGACAACAGCTGTTTTACCAACCCCGGCATCACCGACTAGAACAGGATTGTTCTTAGTACGACGAGCAAGGATTTCAGCTGTTTCTTGAATTTCTTTGTTACGACCGATTACAGGATCGAGCTGACCTTGTCTTGCTAGTTCTGTCATATTTGTACCAAGCTTAGCAAGGAAGCCGTCATTATTAAGAGTAGAAGGAGATGTCTGCTGAGCTTCTTCATTAGTAGTGAGTTTACCAGTTTGACGGTATTGCTCAAATTCTTCTGGAGTGATTTCACGGCCATTAACCAAGTAGCGACGTCTTTCACTATTGTAACCACCCATATTACCCATCAATTGATTGAAAATGTCGTCCATATTTCCAAAAGGATCATTATTATAAAAGTTTGCCATAGTTATTTACCTCGATTTAAAATGATACTATCCTACAAATGTAGTAGATAGAATAAATTATTTGAAAGTTGTACTTCATATCTATACGTTTAGCAATGTAGAGAGGTCATATTTGAAGTATTTTTTTGATTTCCTTTATCAACTTTCTGATACTATTATACGATTCAAGTGATATGGTGTCAACTATTTTTGTTCGGAAATAATAAAAAAATACGATTTTTTCTAAAAATCACTCAAAAATATGTTGAAAACTAATACTATTGGCCGATTTTGTTTTCTACCATTTGTCAAGTCTATCAATGCTTTAATCCCAAAAATAATATCAAGACAATAGCCGTTACGTGGTTATTGTCTTATTTTTATTACTGGATTGGTAAAAAAAGTGTATGCAAAAACAACACCTTATGTTGAAAAAATTTGATAAGGTGTTACAATGATAGGGCATAAGACTTTACTGACTTTTGGCTAAGTTATAGTCGTAAA
>NZ_JAFBEH010000028.1 GCF_016908645.1 Streptococcus loxodontisalivarius | reverse complement strand
CAAAAATCAGATAGTAATCTCAAAATATCTACTGTCTAAAAATTATTTTCTCTTTAAAGCATTGAAATACTTGACAATTGGTAGAAAATAAGAGCTGTTGGAAAACGATGGCTCTCTTTGTTGTAAGGCTTATGCAGGAGAACACCAGCCGTAAAGAGGAAAGCTCCAAGATAAAAGAGGCTAAAGGCGAAGTAATTGTTAGCCTCGTGATTCCCCAAGAAGGATAATGAAACGGTCACAAAACTAAGTCCGATAAAGATAGGATAATGCGAGTAAATCATACCATTTCCAGTTGCTCCTGGCTGGTTTTCATCCAACATGTGGTCAATCTCAGCGATGTAAACCATAAAAAGGTTGGTTACAATGATAAAAATCAGAAGGGAAGCCCAGGACAGACTTTCAACTGAAAAATAATCAGCAATCCCGATAATCATTTCACCGAAGGTAATGATAACCAGAAGAGAGAGGCGTTCAGCCAAGTGAGGAAAGTTGATTCCTGTCTCCTCCTCCTGCACAATCCTTTTTTGAGAATGCGTAAACAGACCAGGTAAAAGCCAAGTCAGAACAACCCCCAAGGCAGCTACTGTCAAACCAAGGTAGAAAGGTAGAAAGGCAGAAACAGCCAGCGACAGACCTCGAATCGATAGGATATAAAAGTAAGGTCTGATCATGTCTTTCTTGTAACTTTCTTGACTAGCTTGGTATTCCATGATGTATTGAATCAACAGAGTAAAGGAAATACCAGAAAATGGCAAGATGAAGTGAGCAAAGTTTTCAGACCAGTCACCTGAAATCGCCTTGGAAGACATGAGCAAGAAAACCATCTGAATAAACATGAAAACGATATTTCGGATTGAATTTTTACCGAAACGATTGGTATAAACTGTCTGAACCATCCATGAATTAATGAGGATAACCAGACCAATAAAGAAATAAAAGAATGAAGATGCTGCAACAATGCCATGATGGATATGGTGAATAAGGGCAGTCGTTTGACTGATGGCATAAACATAAACCAAATCATAGAAAAGTTCAGTCAGCTCAACCTTCTTATGCTTGATAAGCGAAGACATAAAAACTCCTTAAAGAATGATACAGAGGGTGGTAAGCGGACACAGGCAAAATAGGGAACTTGACGAAGACGCAAAGCGTCTAGGAAATGTTCATCTTTTTGACACCGTCCGTAGCCCGTGTTCAAAAAACATGATACAAAAGCCATATCAGGCTTTCACTACTAGCTATTTAAACGAATTTTTTCAATAAAACCGTTATCTATTCTATCATAAGATAGGGGACAAGGCAAAAGAGTGAGTTTTCACCCACTCCTTAGTAAATTGATTATTCCGCCTGTTTAGCAAATTGGCTCATGTACAAGTCATGGTAGAAACCTTTTGCTTCTAGAAGACTTTCATGAGTACCTTGTTCCATGATTTGTCCTTGGTTAAGGACAAGGATTTTATCTGCTTCCTGAATGGTTGAGAGGCGGTGAGCGATAACGAAGCTGGTGCGTCCTTCCATAAGGCGTTTCATGGCTTTCTGGATCAGAAGTTCCAAACGTGTATCAACTGATGAGGTCGCCTCGTCCAAGATGAGAATCTTAGGATCAGCCAAAAGCGCACGCGCAATGGTCAAGAGCTGTTTCTGACCGAGAGAAATGTTACTTGACTCTTGGTTCATTTCCATATTGTAACCACCAGGAAGTGTTCTGATGAAATGATCTACATTGGCAGTCTTGGCAGCAGCGATAATTTCTTCATCGGTCGCATCTAGGTTACCAAAACGAAGGTTCTCTTTGATAGAGGCTTCATAGAGCCAAGCATCCTGGAGAACCATACCAAACTGTCTGCGATAGGCTTGGCGTGATAGGTTACGAATGTCATGACCATCAACAGTGATCGAGCCATCTGTCACATCGTAGAAACGCATGAGAAGGTTAATCAGAGTTGTCTTACCAGCACCTGTCGGACCAACAATGGCAATCATCTGACCAGGTTCAACATCCAAATTGAAATCCTTGATAAGTGGTTTTCCATCAACATATTGGAAGTCAACATGATTGAAGCTGACTTGACCCGTTAGATTGCCCTCAATTTCTTCAGTCACTTGATTGAGCTCATCTGCTTCATCCAAAACTTGGAAGATACGTTCCAAGGAAGATTTAGCTGATTGAAGCATACCTGCCAACTGCGTCAGCGTCTGGATTGGTTGACTAATCTGCCAAACATACTGAACAAAAGCTTGGAGATTACCAATCGTTAACTGCCCTGCCATTACCTTAAGACCGCCCCAAACGGCGATAATGAGATAAGCCGAGTCAGAAATAGCGTGCAGCACCGGCATCATAACCCCAGAGATAAAGCTGGCCTTGAAGCCGACTTCCTGAAGCTCGTCGGTGATTTGGGCAAATTGCTGAGCTGAAGCCTCTTCTCGTCCATAGAGTTTGATAACGTTGAAACCAGTTAGATTTTCCTGCACAAAACCATTCATGTCACCGAGGACATTTGCCTGACGTTTGAAGAAAGGCTGTGATTTTTTGAGGATAAACTGAGCTGAAAAATAGGTCAGTGGCATTGAAATAATGACAACAAGTGCCAGCTGGAAATTGAGGTAGAGCACCATGGCAATAACCAAAATCAAAGTCATCACTGCATTGATAACCTGCAAAAATGATTGCTGCAGAGCATTTGATACCGTCTCAACATCAGAGGTAAATCGTCCCAACATATCTCCAAATTGATGCTTGTCAAAGTAAGAAACTGGAATACGATTGATTTTTTGACTCAAATCCTGACGAAGGTCACGAATGGTATTTTGCACCGCACGTGTGATATAAAAGTTGGAACCGTAAGAACCAATTTCATAGAAAAGCGCACGCAGAGCGTAGAGACCAAGCAAGATGGCAATGTAGCCCGCATTGATTTGCGCACCAGGCACTCCCTGCACAATAGCTGCGATATTCTTAGTCAACTCTGTAATGATAAGACCCAGAACAAAAGGCTCCAAGACATTCATGACAGCACTCACAATCTTAAGTGAGATTGCTAAGAATAAAGCCAACTTGTAGTTTTTGAGGTAGCTCCAGAGACGGATAAAGACATTTTGTGATTTCATATTAGTTTTCCTCCGTCAAAGATTGGTTATTAAGCTGAGAATTGGCGATTTCACGGTAAATATCGTTCGTTTTCATCAATTCCTCATGAGTGCCTCGACCAACGATATTGCCTTCATCTAGGACGATAATCTGGTTAGCATCCATGATTGTTCCCACACGCTGGGCAACGATAAGCACGGTCGCATCACCCGTAACTTCCTTGAGACGACGGCGAAGGGTCGCATCCGTCTTGTAATCCAAGGCTGAGAAAGAATCATCAAAAATATAGATATCTGGCTGTTTAACAACTGCACGTGCGATTGACAGACGCTGCTTCTGTCCACCTGACAGATTGGCACCGCCTTCAGCCAAGTGGGTCTCATAGCCATCCTCACGACTCTGGATAAACTCCATAGCCTGAGCAACATCCGCTGCCAAATCTAGGTCTGACTGACTGGCATCGCTCTTACCGTACTTGAGGTTTTCTTCGATAGTTCCGGTAAATAGCAGAGCTTTCTGTGGAATAAAACCGATTTTCTGACGAAGTGATTTAAGATTGTAGTCCCTAACATCCACACCGTCTACCAAGATTTTACCAAGCGTCACATCATAGAAACGTGGAATCAAATTGACCAGAGATGACTTCCCAGAACCTGTTGAGCCGATAAAGGCAATGGTCTGACCAGGTTTCGTTTCAAAGGAAATATCATGTAGGACTGGTGATTCTGTCTCACCTGGATAGGCAAAGGTCACATTTTGGAATTGCAGATAGCCACGTTTGTCCGTTTCAGTCACACCATTTTCATTAGGATCGATTGAAATGTCCATACTCATAACCTCTTCTATACGACCTGCAGAAACCGCTGTTCTTGGGTACATGGTAAAGAGATTGGCAAACATAAGAAATGAAAAGAGGGCATGGAAGCTGTATTCGATAAAGGCAACCAAGTCACCGATTTGTAGCGTCTGATTTGCCAGAGGTTTAAGCGCAAACCAAACAATAGCAACAATCATGGCAATAATAATCTGTACAAAGAGTGGCTCAGTCAAACCAGTCAGAGTAAAGAGACGGCGTGAGGTGTCAGCGTAGCTTTCATTCTGACCATGGAAACGTTCTTCTTGGAAATCCTCACGAGCAAAAGCTCGAATAACACGAAGTCCTGTCAGATTTTCACGGACATACTGATTGATTTTATCTAGCGTTTTCTGCTGTTTCTCTGATAAAGGCTTGGTTTTGATGGCAACATAGACCACTACCCAAACTAGAAAAGGCATAAAGACTGCAACTGTCCATGCCAAGGATGGACTGGTCACAAAAATCATAACCAGAGAAAAAATCATCATCAGAGGTGTCACCACACCCATTCTCAATGACTGCTCTGCAAATTGCATCAAAACAAATGCATCGCTGGTCATACGAGTAACCAAAGAGGAAACACCAATTTTTTCGTACTCATGATGCGAATAGGTCTGAAGCTTGGCATACATATCATTACGCATGACCTTGACCATGTTGGTCGTCAACTGACCCGCCGCATAGGCAAGCGTTATCCGCCCAATGATACCTGCAACGACAACCAGCGCCATAATAGTCGCCCAGAAAGTCAATGCCTGAGGATCATTGGGTGTAATCGCTTGGTCAATCATCCGAGCCAAAACCGTCGGCAATCCCAGATTGACCACAACAAACAAGAAAGCACCCAGCAAGTCTAAAACCAACCACTTAGGATATTTCTTAAGATAAGACCAAATTAAATTCATAATTAAGATACAAAGGGACGATCCAGCTTGCTGGAAATTACCGTAAAGAAATAGGGAACTGACACCGTGTCGCCAGAAACTAGGAAGTTCATCTTTTCTTCTAGGGAATTAGTCCCGTGTTCAATTCCTTTCTAAAACAAGATACAAAAGCCGTTAAACAAGCAAAGCAAAAATATGCTTTAACTGTCTGGGAGACAGTTAAAGGTGGGACATAGAGAAAGCAAAGCTTTCTTCAAAAGTCCGAAATCTTCGATTTCGCAGACGCACCCACGTCAGGGTGACTAGGTGCTTCAGCACCAGACGCCTACGACGTAAAACTACAACGACGATGCCATAGCGTCTAAGCGTCGTTATCTTTTTTGCACTGCTCGTAGGCTGTGTTCAATTCTTTTCGTTTTATAAGTTTCCTGTAAATCAACCCCTCAAAGCTCCTTCAGCATCCATATATCCATGGCATTATGTCCTGCACCGTTATCAATAGGAGCTTGAAGATGCTTAAAACCAAAATATTCATAGACTGAAATAGCTGCTGCTAGCTCCGCGGCAGTTTCAAGATAGACTTGCTTGTAACCTTGATTTTTAGCTACTTCAAAGATTTTTTGTAAGAGTTTTGAGGAAAGCCCTCTCCCTCTCAGCCCGTTGTCCACATAGAGTTTCTAGAGCTCTGCTATTGTATCCGTGACAGGCGCAAAACCTCCTGATGCAATAATGTCTTCGCCTTCTTGTATGACAAAGTAAGCTGCTCGCTCTTGAGAGTTGTAATAGTCTGCCAACTTGTCGAGTTGAGGATCAAAGTAGGCGGTTCCAGGACGAGCCATGCCTTCTTTTTCCAGACTCTCACGAATCAAGCTCGCTACTTTAGCATTGTCAGAAAACTCAATCGGTCTGAGGATTTCTGTCATTTTACCCCTCCAACTCGCTCAGATACTCATAGCGCTCATACTTTTCAAGTAGTGCTTCGTTCTTCTCGTCCAGCTCTTTTTGGAGGTCGCTTAGTTTGGTGAAGTCTGAGCCGCAGGTTTGCATGTCAGCTTCGATTTCTTCGATGCGCTCTTCGATTGCCGCAATCTCGTCCTCGATGGTCGCCCACTCCTGCTTTTCGAAGTAGCTCATGCGCTTCTTGTCTTCCTTGACCTTCTCGGTTTTTGGCGCTGATTTTTTGGCAGCAATAGCGGAGCTATTTTCCAAGAAAGCCTTCTCATCCAAGTAGTCTGTGTAGTTGCCGAAGAACTCACGGATAGAGCCATCCTCAAAAGCCAGAATCTTGTTGGCAACCTTGTCCAGGAAGTAACGGTCGTGACTAACCGTGATAACAGGACCTGCAAAACCAGCTAGGAAATTCTCCAAGACAGTCAAGGTCGCAATATCAAGATCGTTAGTCGGCTCGTCCAAGAGCAAAACATTGGGTTTTTCGATAAGGATTTTCAAGAGGTAAAGGCGTTTTTTCTCACCACCAGACAGCTTGGCAATCTGTGTGCCGTGGGTTGAACGTGGGAATAGAAATTGCTCCAGTAACTCTGTCACACTAGTTGAACCGACACTTGTCTTGACCTCATCTGCGACTTCCTGAAGATAGGTGATAACACGCTTGCTCTCATCCATATCCTTAATCTGCTGAGAGAAATAACCGATACGAATGGTCTCGCCGATATCCAAACGACCAGCAGTCGGCTGCAAATCTCCTGTCATCAGATTGAGAAGGGTCGATTTTCCGACGCCATTATCTCCGACAATTCCGATACGATCCTTGTTCTGGATGATGAGACTAAAATCATTGAGAATTTGTTTACCATTGTCATAGGCAAAGGAAACCTCTTCAAAATTGACCACCTTTTTACCGATTCGACTAGTTTCAAAATTGATTTCAAGATTTGTATTATCTGTCGCCTGATGAACCTGACCTTTGAGGTCATTAAAGCGGTTGATACGGGCTTGTTGCTTAGTCGCACGCGCCTGCGGTTGTGTACGCATCCAGGCCAACTCTTGCTTATAGAGTTGTTTTTTCTTGTGCATAGCTGCCGCATCACGCTCATCCTGCTCTGCTTTCAAACGGACATAATCCTGATAATTTCCTTGATACTCAATCAAGTTACTCTGGTCAAGTTCGAAGATTCGCGTAGCCACATTGTCCAAGAAATAACGATCATGGGTAATGAAGAGGACGGTCTTCTTCGAGCTCTTAAGGAAATTAGTCAGCCAAGCAATGGTGTCGATGTCCAAATGGTTGGTCGGCTCGTCTAGAAGCAGGAGATCCGCATCGTTCAAGAGAACTTGTGCCAGCTGAACACGACGACGAAGCCCACCAGACAGGTCGCCCACCTTCTGCGTCAAATCAGAAATACCCAGCTTAGACAAGACTGTCTTGACCTCACTCTCGATAGCCCAAGCATCAAGAGAATCCATCTCAGCCATGACCTTTTCCAGTTTTTCCTGATTGGCTTCTGAATAATCAGCCATGAGACGCTCGTAGTCACGAATCAAGACCATCTCACGCAAATCAGATGACAGAACCGTGTCAAGCACCGTCTTACTATCATCAAAATCTGGCTCTTGAGTCAGATAGGCAATCTTATAATCATTTGCCTTGATAAAGGGTGACACATCACCATCAAAACCGATTTTCTCAGAAATCACATCCAAAAGAGTCGTCTTACCAGTTCCGTTAACACCGATAATCCCGATACGGTCCAAATCATGAATGATAAAGGAAATCTCCTTAAAAACCGTCTTATCCGCAACGGACTTACTCAACTTCTCAACAATAAAATCTGCCATCTTTTTATTTTCCTTTTATAGCGAAGAAAGAGTCTGGGAAAACTCTCGGACTCTTGCTTTATGTCATTTTTCTACTGCTACTGCAGTTTTATTTTTGCTTAGCGATAAAGTCAAAGATCGCTTCTTTCTCGTTAGCCAGCTGTCCATCAACGATGGCCCATTCGACTTGACTAAGGATCTTACCCAGTTCTGGACCAGGTTTGAGACCAAGCTCAGCCATCAGCATTCCACCATTGACTACAATATCGTGCTTGTCATGGATAGTCAGAGCTGCATCCAGCTCTGCTATTTTCTCAAAATCAACCGACTGTCCTTGATACTGCCTCAAGTCTTCAGCAACCTCAATCAAGTCACGCCCATACTGATAAAGCTGGCGCAGCCCATGCTCCTGATCTTGACGATAACGATAGATGGTCACCAAGGATTCAACCGTTTTCTGAAACTGAACTGAAGTCTTCCATTTTTTGAGGAAGGGCTTAACAGCCTTAACCTTCAAGGCGATAATCAGCGCAGCCCAAGCCTGCTCAGATGATGAAAAGGTCACGCCATCTTCATAGCTAGTGCAAAATTCATCCCAGTCAGCTTGGCTATTTTCCAAATCAGGCAGATACAGATAAGCCTGACTATCTTTGAAAGCCTGCAAGCCTTTTTTCCAATGCGGAGCAGTCAACAGCTTGTCAAACTCGATAAAACTACGCTCGATGGAAATTTTTTCCAAGAGTGGCGCATGGGTCTGCATGGCTTTAAAGGTTGTCGCTTCGATGTCAAAGTCGAGACTTGCTGAAAAACGCAAACCTCGCATAATACGCAGAGCATCCTCATTGAAACGCTCCTCTGCCTTACCAACAGCACGCAGAAGTTTTTTGTCTAAATCAGCCAGACCATTGAATTTATCAATAATCTGAGCATTTTCATCCAAAGCAAAAGCATTGACGGTAAAATCACGACGCTTGAGGTCTTCCTCCAAAGAGCGAACGAAGTTGACACTTGACGGTCTGCGGTAGTCCACATAGACATCCTCAGTCCTGAAGGTCGTCACTTCATACTCGCCACCTTGATCTAGGACCAAAACTGTCCCATGTTCAATCCCAATATCAACTGTTCGATCGAAAATCGCCTTGGTTTCTTGTGGGTAAGATGACGATGCGATGTCCACATCATGAATTGGTCGGTCTAGCAGAGCATCACGGACACTTCCACCGACAAAGTAGGCCTCATAGCCTGCTGACTTAATTTTTTCTAATATTGGCAAAGCCTTCTGAAACTCAGAAGGCAAATTCTCTAATCTCATAGTAAATGTTCCAAACCATAAACAAGTTGGTCACGTTTGACCACTTCTTTGATACCAAGGTTAACACCTGACATAAAGGAAATGCGGTCGTAAGAATCATGACGAAGTGTCAAACCTTCACCCTGCGCTCCAAAGATAACCTCTTGATGGGCAACCAAACCTGGCAAACGCACTGAGTGAATACGGAAACCGTCAAACTCCGCACCACGTGCACCAGCAAGTGTCTCTTCTTCGTCCTCTGCACCTTGTTTTTTATAATCACGTGCTTCACGAATGAGCTCAGCTGTCTTAACGGCAGTACCTGAAGGCGCATCTTTCTTCTTATCATGGTGAAGTTCGATGATTTCAAGGTCTGGGAAATATTTTGAAGCCTTAGCAGCAAATTCCATCAAGAGAATAGCTCCGATCGCAAAGTTTGGTGCAATCAAGCCACCGAGACCTTTCTCCTTAGAAAGGGCAATCAATTCTGCGATTTGTTCCTCAGTGAAACCAGTTGTCCCAACTACAGGAGCGAAGCCATTTTCAAGAGCGAAGTGAGTGTTTTCATAGGCAACCTTAGGCATGGTAAAATCAACCCAGACATCAGCATCGAAACCGACAAGGTCTTCTTTACTTGTAAAGACTGGTACGCCATCTACTTCTTTTTCTTGAGCGAATGGATCAAGGAGGGCAGCCAATTCAAGCTCGCTATCTCCCTTAACCATGTCAACTGCTGTTGATCCCATTTTGCCTTTAAAACCGGCAACAATAACCTTAATACTCATGGTAAACACTCCTTCTTTTGGTTGCAATTTTTCTAAAATTTGGGTGTGTAGGCAAGCACGACAGCTCCCTCACCGAGGTGAGTTGCAATCACAGCACATAGCGGTGCAACTGAAACATCAGTCACTCCGATAGTAGCCAGTTGCTCTTGGAACTGCTCTGCTTTTGCCTGCGCATTGGTATGTAAAATCATGAACTCTGTATCTTGAGCAACTGGTTCTTGAGCTAATTCAGCCAAGCGTTTAAGGGCCTTCTTCTCAGTACGAACCTTCTCAAAGACAACAATCTTTCCTTCCTGATCAAACTCTAAAATCGGCTTGATAGAAAGCAGGTTTCCCAATAAAGCAGAGCCGTTTGACAGGCGACCACCCTTAACCAGATGGTTGAGGTCATCAACCAAGATATAGGCACGAGTCCCATCAATCTGCTGGGTCAATCGTGACAAAATCTCGTGGAATTCCACTCCATCCTGCGACCAGTCCAAACAATTACGGACCATAGCACCCATTGGGGCTGCCGTAATCTTAGTGTCTGGAATAGCCATGGTCAAGTTCGGATGTTCATCCTTCAAAAACTGACTGTTTTGCCAGAAACCTGAAATACCACTTGAAAGAAAGAGACCAATCACTTGATCGTAGCCTTTTTCTTCAAAATCTGACAATAGTTCATCAAAATCTGCTAAACTTGGTTGACTTGTTTTGGGAAGTTCCTTAGATGCAGCCATCTTCTCATAGAAGACCGCTTGCTCAAGATTTTTTCCTTCAACATAGGTCTCACCATCCAAGAAAATCGGAATATCTAAACTGTATAGATGTTCATGATTTTTAAGATCTTCAGGCAGATTAACTGAAGAGTCTGTAATAACTGCTAAAGTCATTAGTTTTTAAACTCCAATTTAACACCTGGACGATCCAAGGCGATTTCAGTCACTTCATAAGTCAAGCGTTGTACCATATCAAGAAGCGGTGCTGCAAGACCTTCAACTTCTTCTTGTGAAAATTCGCTTGGTTCATTAACGATACGTCCCTTAACGTGAACCATTTGTGAAATAACACCTGAGATGACAAATTCATCACGAACAATTGTGAATTGAAGCACAGCAACGATTGTTGTAGCGTTGCGTTCTTCATCTTTCTTAACCAATTGGAAGGTTACTTCAAAGTTGGTTTGAGGTGTACCGTTTTCTTTCTCCCACTCCAAGTTACGAGCGTCATAGTGATATTGATTAACAAATTCTTTTTCGCGGACTAATTCCATTATTCTTTCTCCTTGTATCTGTACAATTACTAACTATTATAGCATAGTTTTCTTTAAATTAAAACTTCTTCTGCGGATGTTTGGCAACGATTTCAGGATGCTTGTCTAGCGCCTGACGACCTTTTTCGGTCAAGCGGTAAGCTCTCTGTGAAAATAGCTGTGTTAGGTCATTTTCTGTGAAAAGCTCTGCTATTTTGGCATCAAGATCCTCACGTTTCATTTTGGAGAGACCCTTGACTTCTTTCTCCTTGAGAATATTTTTCAAGCGCGGAGCTGTCAAGAAACGAAGTGACTCAAATGCTGTCTCCACCTCAACATAGCCCTCTTCTATCAAAAAGCTCAGCTCTTTTTCCGCATCAATCCCATAAGTGGTGTAAAAATACTTATGGAAGGAGGACTCATTTGTAAAGGAGCCAAATTGAATGCGCCACAAAAGAATGATGTGACCAGGCAAAAGACCTTCTGCTGTGCGAACCATTTGACGCTTGGCAATAGGCTTATCACGCAGCTCCTCTTCATACTTGGGAGCAATATAGGGCATCTCCTCGTGCCCAGCATAAATCTCAGTAAAAGTTTTCATAATGACTATTATAACAGAGAATTGAGACGAGCGCTAAATCCAAATCCTAAATTACTCAGATTTTTTAATTTTTAAAGAGAAGTAAAAGAGACTAGCTGTGCTAGCCTCATATATACTATTAAGATTTCAAGCCACCTTGGTTAACCAACAAATCTCCAATCAATTGGATCAGTTCTTTTTCCTCCAAGAGATCTTTTGTTTCTTCGATATAGGTCTTGAAATGCTCTGTTTCACGGTGACTTTCATAGGCTGCTAGGTCTTGATAAACCTCATAGAAATACCAATCTTGTGGGTTTTCTGCATCTTGTCCTGCCAGCATAACGAGAACACCTTCTTCTTTTACTATGGCAGCTTCCATCTCTGGTAGAACTGAGTCTGCAAAAGCCTCTTCCTGACCTCCTTTGACCCTTACTTGAGCCAGTTTGACGCAGTAGGTATTTCCTGATAAGGAGCGGAGCGCTTCTTCTTTTTCAAGCAACTTACGATCTCTTAAAGTGATTACCTGACGGCTGGTTAGCGCTTGACCTGCCAAGTTAGCGAAGGCTTTGAAGTGGTCTGACGCCACATGTTCTTGGTAGGCAGCATCATCACGGTAAACTTCAACAACAACCTGTTGAGTCAGGTCATTTTCCACATGATTGACATACATGGCAAGCGTACCAGCCTCCTTCTCAATGGAGTTGCTGAGATTGTCATAACCGACTTGAGCATACTGGTCTTGATAGTCCAGATTTAGCCCTAGCTTAAAGAGACGAAAAATTACTTCCATAGGATTCTCCTAGTCTAGCCCAAGCAAGTCTTGAGCATTTTGATAAAAGATGGTATTTTTTTCTTCTTGTGTCAACGGCAGAGCTTGGATGGCTTCTGAAATCACATCGCCAGCGCCAGCAGGCATGATTCCTAGAGGGGCATCCGTACCAAAGAGCACACGTTCCACACCATAGTAGTCCACACAAAGTTCAAGAGCTTTGCTATTTCCCAAAAGAGCCGTATCGACATAGAATTTACGGAAGTCAGCTGCTTGAGATTCTGGCAGAATATGATCGATACGCCCTGCAAAATATGGCGCCATTGCACCTGCATGGTGAACAATGATTTTGAGATTTGGGAAGTCTTGGAAGTAGTTGGCTTGAACCAGCTCCAACATGGTCTGAGTCAGCTCGTACTCCCATGAAAAGACGATATTATTATCTGGCTTACGCTCGTCAAAAACAGGATGGAGCCAAGCTGGTGTATCAGTCTCAGCCAAGGCTTCAAAAACAGGTCTGAAGTCCTCATCTGCCAAGGATTTTCCAAGATGTCTGCTAAAGAGCTGAACTCCCAAAATCTCTGGATGAGCTGGGATAAACTCCTTAATGACACGAACTGCCTCAGGAATATTATTCATAGCAAGCATAGCCACGCCACCAGCAAAGATGTCTGAGTTGGCTTTGACGGTTTCAAGCAATTCTACATTTGCCTTTGTGACTAAAAGCGCAGCCATTTTTCCAGCCATATAATCCTCTGGATTGGCATTGACATAAGAAATAATCTGCTTAGTGTCAGCAGGCATGGTCGCACGGCGCTTGTCCATATCAGTCAGAACAGGATTTTGGATAAAGGGCATCTTCTGCACCAAGTCCTTGTCCAACATGAGCATCTTTTGATAAAAATCAGGCAGGAGAACGTGGGCAAATACATCTATTTTGGTCATAGGAATCTCTTTTCTAAAAGCTATTATCAAATCTAGTATAACACAATTTGAATTCTTAGATAATTTCCGAAAAGCCTGTCCGAACTTAATCGGCAGGCTCGTTTTTTATTTTGTGATGTGAGTAACGTATGCTTTGGCAGCTGCTTGCAAGTCCTCATCAGAAATATTGAGAGTTCCTGGTAGGACGAAGGCGTCTTTGAAGACAAGTCCTGTGTAGAAACGGATAGATTCAAAAGGTTTAAGGAGTTCTTCTGTCGTGATTTGGAAACGTCCTTCAGGCGTGTAAGCATCAGCGCCAGCACCTTGGGTTATTGCCAAAATCACTTCTTTACCTTGAAGGGCAGTACCAGTTGAGCCATAAGCCCAGCCATATTCCAAAACAGTATCTTCCCATTGCTTCAAGAGAGCTGGTGATGAGTACCAATACATTGGAAATTGGAGGACAATACGATCAGTCTCCTCCAAAACAGCCTGCTCAGCCTTAGCATCCACAGCAAAATCTGGGTAGAGATTGTACAAGTCACGGACTTCGATACCAGCTTGACTAGCAGCGTCAGCCAAGGCTTTATTAGCACGTGATTGTCCATTTACATTTGGGTGAAATAAAAATACTTTTGTTGTCATGTTAATTCCTCTTTCTCTTAAGCTTGACCTTCCCATCCACCACGTGTATCAACACCTGATGCGATAGCAAGTTCTTCCAGATAAGCAACATCTTCAGCAGCAAGGTTGATACTTGCTACTTTAGCTGCGTCGTCGATTTGTTCAACTTTGGTAACACCAAGGATTGGTGTTGTTCCACGCCCAATAGCCCATGCGGTTGCAATTTGAGCCACAGTTGCTTGGTATTTTTCAGCTGTTTTCTCAAGACCTGCTAGAAGATCTTTAAGAGCTGGAAAGAGTGGGTTGTAGGTTTTACCACGGTTAGAATCAGCTGGGAGTGGATTGCTTTCGCTGTATTTACCTGAGAGTGCCCCTTGTTCCAAGACCATGTATGAGAAAAATTGAATATCGTTTTCCTTACAGTAATCAAGCAGACCGTCTTGGATTGAATTGCGGTAGAGAAGACTGAAGTGGTTTTGAATGGCTGAAACTTTGATATCGTGTGGTGCAAGGATTTCTTGGACACGTTTGACTTGGTCCAAGCTGTGGTTTGACACTCCGACACGACCAACTTTACCTGATTTGACTGCATCTACCAAGAGCGGTGTCCAACGTTCGACATCAGCAGAATTGTGAATCCAGTAGATATCTATAAAATCAGTTTCCAAACGTTCAAGTGAACCTTCTAGCATATCAACAAGAGGATTTTCAGCATCATCATTTTGCATACCTGGCGTGAACTTGTCTGAAATAACCACTTGATCACGGTCATACTTGCTGAGGAGTTGACCCAAGATACGTTCTGAATCTCCGACACCGTAGGCATAGGCTGTATCGAAGAGATTAAGCCCTTTTGCCATAGCCTCATCAACAACTTCCACCAAGTCTTCACGACCGAGACTATTTCCGAAGACCATGTCTCCACCGAACATTCCTGCGCCCCATGACCAAGTTCCGAGTGCGATTTTTGCTTCATTTTTTGACATTGTTTTTACCTCTTTATTTCTTATTATTGACCTTTATAGTCTGTCATATTATCTGCAATGATGTTGGCTTGAAATTCTTGAACAGTATAGGTTGCCAAATCTGGATAGTAAGCATCCTTAGCGATAATAGCATCAAGTTCAGCTCTGCTATTTGCCTGAGCCATCACCACTCCAGCTAGTTTCTTATCACGATAAGGTCCTACGACCAAGAAATGTCCAGCCTTAGCTTGTTCACCAAACCAAGCTCGGTGTCCAGCCAAGAGCTCATCTGCTTGTTCTGCTGGCACTTGGTCAGCCTTAATTGTAATATCGATTAAATACATGTTTTTACCTCACAAAAGTGTTATCAACGTTTGCTCAATCAAGTCATGCTGATTGAGATAGGAATAGGGTACAGCAGCCAAATCCATGGCTTCCTTCTGCTTTTCTGTCACCTGAACATAAGGGTAAACCCCATAGAGAAAAGGGAAGAAAGCAAAAGTGATATGCGTGACCTTGCTATGGTCTAAGTCAGGAAAATGCTTTCTTAACAAATCTTGAAAAAGCTGCAAGGACTTACCATATACGACCTTAAAAGAAATCAAGTGTTCCATACGAGACTCCGCATCCAAACTCTCCATATCAATAGCTAAAATCTTAAGCATAATACTTCTCGGATCGAGACTAGTTGCAATAGCTGACGCAAAGTCTGATTTATCTTTTAAATCTACAGTCAACAAGCTCTCCAAGTCAGCAATCCATTTCTCATACTCCTGCTTTAAAAGCGCCAGAAAAATTTCTTCCTTGTTATTAAAGTAGGAATAAATCGCAGTTCGTGAAAAACTGACTTGCTTACCGATTTCATTGATTGTAATGTCTTTCAAGCGACGATGTTCATAGAGGTGTTGACAGATTTCCAAGATTTCCTCTCTTCGTCTGATAGTCTCTTCTTTTGAAATTTTTGCCATATCTCCCTTTCTTAATCCGACTTCGTGTCAAATTATGTCTTTATTATACTCTTTTGTGACACCGTGTCAAATAAAAACCATCAAAAAGTTGAGATAAATTTATCCCAACTTTTAAGGCGTATCATATATAAGCAATCCATAACGCTCAATGATAGAATTCAACTTACTACCGTAGGAAGTATCCGTCGCATAAGTTCCCGTCAATGCTGCCGTAGCATCCGTATAAGAACTTGTCTGAGATTTATGAACTGATTGATAAATATCCTTATCTAACAGCGCTGCATAATCTTCAAGAGAGGCAGAACGACTTGGGTAGGCTCTAAATTGAGCATCAATAGTATAAGTCTGACCACTTCCGTCATCCTCCCAAGTCTGCATGACAACAGAGTTTCCTTGATAATCCCCCTTGATACCAAAGAGATTATAAGCAGGAGAATTACTGAGCACTGACTGACCACTATTTGACTCCAAAATAGCTTGCGCTATCATGACTGAAGCATAGAGATCATTTTTTTGAGCAATCAAACTGGCTGACGCCGAAATCTCTTCTATAAAATCCTGAGTGACTTGATTTGAATCTGACTGATTTTCATTGTTGGCAACCAAGATCTGATTAGCTGTTTGCTGATAGGCATAGACAACAATCAAACCAATCGCCATAATCAAACAGAGAGCCGCAAGAAGAGAGGTCGGTATTTTTTTGGATGAAAATAGCTTGCGCTTCTTTGCCATAGGCACTCCTTTACACAAAATTTAAACAACACAATAAAGTCTTACTGTGATTGTCTTAGTGTAACAAAAAATAACTATTTCTACCAGAAAAAAACTGGGTTGCCCCAGTTCCTGGTTGAAGACGAAGTCTTTTTCGATACTTTCCTTAAGTGATGTCGGACGTCAGCGACTTCCTACGGAATTCCATGACTAATATTTGAGCCTACTGTCTCAAATATTCCGAGTGTAAGAAATGCCTATATAAAAGCATTTCTTACACTTTCACCACGGCGGAAGTATCTTGAGATGCTCGCTAACGCTCGCATGAAATAGGAAGATTTATTTTAAACAAGCAGAGCTTTTGTATCCAATTCCGTTGAAAGTTAGGTTTGTCTACATTCTGAAACTGGGTTGCCCCAGTTCTTCTATGCTTGCGTTTGCTCTTGAATGTAATCAATCAACTCTAGTGTCAAATCATATCTCAAGAAGGGTGTGATTAGGTAGATTCCCTTAAAGTGTTTAAGAGCTGTATCAATCAGACGCTTACTTTCATCTAGTGCCACCTTCTGACAGGCTTCTCTGTCATCTTTGACGGCTTCAAGCTGAGCAAGAAATTCCTCTGATAATTGAATGCCGGGTACCTCATTGTGCAGAAAGACAGCATTATTGTAGCTGGTAATCGGCATGATACCCACGAAGAAGGGTTGATCAACATCCTTGGTCACATCTGCCAACTCTTCAATAATGTGACTTTCAAAAATGGGCTGAGTCATAAAGTAATCAGCACCCGCAGCCACTTTCTTTTCAATCAATCTGATAGAACGAGAGAGGTTTTTCACATTTGGATTGAAGGCCGCTGCAACTGTAAAATCTGTTTGTCGACGTAGGCTTGCTCCGCTATATGACTGACCCTGATTGAGTTGTTTAATCAGACCTAGTAACTTGAAAGAGGTCACATCGTAGACACTTGTTGCACCTGGGAAATCCCCCATCTTGGTCGGATCACCAGTGACAGCCAAAAGATGATTGAAACCAAGTAAATCCATACCCATCAAGCGTGACTGCAGACCAATCAAATTGTGGTCACGACAGGTCAAATGTAAAAGGAAGGGTGTTTTAACTTCTTCTTTCAAGAGCGTTGCCAGACTGAGATTGCAGATGCGTGTATTGGACAGTGAATTGTCAGCTAGCGTGATTGCTGCGATGTCTTTCTGGTCAATAGCCTTGACTGCTTCTGTGAATTTTTCGACATCCAGATGTTTAGGTGGGTCAAGCTCTGCAATGATGGTGATATCTTTTTTAACCTTGTCTACCAAGGTATCTGTTCTTCGGACACGTTGGACAAAGTCGGCTTCTGGTATGAGAGGTGTAACGACCTTGCGTTCAATGGGTTTAAGACCTTTTACCGCTCTGCGAATGGCTCTGATATGTTCAGGCGTTGTTCCACAGCAGCCACCAATAAGCCTTGCCCCTTCAGCGACCAAGAGCTCTGCTGATTTTCCAAAATAAGCAGCATTCTGGCTAAATTGGAACTGGCTACTCTCACCATCAATGGCAAGCTGACTGGCATTTGGATAGACTGCCAGATAAGACTGGGCAAAGAGAGGCACCTGCTTGAGGGACTGAATCATGTGATAAGGACCTAGATGACAGTTAAGCCCCACCACATCAGCACCAAGCATAACCAGACGGCTGAGCGCTTCTACAATAGGTTTCCCATCCGCAGTAATCCCAGCCTCGTGAAGGGAAACGTTGGTCACGATTGGTAGGTCTGTCAATGGACGAACCGCCTGCAAAACCTGAGTCAACTCATCAATATCATAGTAGGTCTCAAAAAGAAGACCATCCAGAACTTGAGTTTCAAGCAGAGCAGTCACCTGCTCCAAAGTTTGTTCCAAGATTTGGTCCATGGTCAGGTCGCATTGACGCTGAGAGCGAAAACCGCCAATTGTCCCCAAGACAAAGGTCTTATCACCAGCCACACGACGAGCCAACTCAGCGCCAGCCTTATTGATTTGGGCAACTTGGTCTTCAAGACCATAGTTTTTTAGGCGAAATCGCTGTGCACCGTAGGTATTAGTCTGAATGACATCAGCACCCGCTTCGATATAAGCTCGGTGAATAGCCGTTACCTGCTCAGGATGGGTAAGATTATAGGACTCATGACAAGTATCCAATCCATAGGCGTACAAGAGAGTTCCCATAGCCCCATCAGCTACTAAAATATCTGATTTTAAACGTTCTAAAAATGTGGACATGGATTTTCCTTTCTTATCCGCTTTTGAAATTATAAAAGAGAGAAGAGAGCTACCTCCCCTCTCTCAGATGATTAGCGGTTTTTTAGTTGTTGACGAACTTCCTTGGTTGATGCTACAAGGATTTCAAGTGCTGCAATTGTTTCAGGCTCACGACGTGTTTTCAGACCACAGTCAGGGTTAACCCAGAATTGCTCTTTTGACAAACGTTGTAGTGGGCGTTTGATATTAGCCACTACTTCATCTTGGCTTGGCACACGAGGTGAGTGAATGTCGTAGACACCAAGTCCGATACCAAGTGGGTAAACAGCTGTTTCAAAGCTCTCAATAATATCACCGTGGCTACGGCTTGTTTCGATTGAAATCACATCCGCATCAAGGGCTCGGATAGAATCGATAATTTCATCGAATTTTGAATAACACATGTGAGTGTGGATTTGCGTATCATCTTCAACTGATGATGTTGCGATTCTGAATGAAGCTACGGCATCATCAAGATAGGCTTTTTGTTTAGCCTTGCGTAGTGGCAAACCTTCACGTAGCGCTGCCTCATCCACTTGGATAATGGCAATGCCAGCCTCTTCAAGTAGAGCAATTTCATCCTTGATAGCAAGGGCGATTTGATTGAAAAGGTCTGCGCGTGAAATATCATCACGTTCAAATGACCAGTTGGTAATGGTAATAGGACCAGTCAACATTCCCTTAACAGGACGATCTGTCAGACTTTGAGCATAGACAGTCTCTTCAACTGTTAAAGGTTGAATGTGCTTAACATCTCCGTAGATGATTGGTGGTTTCACGGCACGAGAACCGTATGATTGCACCCAACCCAGTTTGGTTGTGGTAAATCCAGCCAATTTTTGACCGAAGAACTCAACCATGTCAACACGTTCAAATTCACCGTGTACCAAGACATCCAAGTCCAAATCTTCCTGAATCTTAATCCAACGAGCAATCTCTTGATTGATGAAGTCTTTATAATCTTGATCTGAAATATCACCACGTTTCCATGCCAGACGTGTACGACGGATTTCTGGTGACTGAGGGAATGACCCGATAGTTGTCGTAGGAAGAATTGGCAAGTTCAATTTGGCAGCTTGAATTTTTTGACGGTCTGCAAATGGTGCACGCTCCGTTTTAACACTTGAAATATCTTCCAATTGAACATGACGGAAGTCAGCTGCTTGAAGTGCATCAAAGTCTGCTACATGTTTAGCGAAGCCTTCTGATTCCTTACCATCCAGACGGTCCGCCAAGAGTCGCAATTCAACTAGTTTTTCATCAGCGAAGGCTAGGCCATTTTTCAAAACAGGCTCAAGCTCAGTCTCGTTTTTAGTTGTCACAGGAACATGGAGAAGGCTTGATGATGGCTGAACAACCAATTTGGCAACTTTTCCTTCGATGGCTTGGAGAATATCTGCTGACGCTTTCAAATCAACCGCCCAGATATTACGACCATTGACAACACCTGCAAAAACTTCTTTTCCTTCAAAGTAACCCTTGTTGATGGCATCAAGATTTTCCTCACGACCGTGTACTAGGTCAAGACCAAAGGCTGCAACAGGAAGGTCAGATAGCTGATCAGCTTTTACCAAGGCTTCAAAGTAAGTTTGGAAGACAAGTTTGGCTTGTGGAACTTCTTTGGCAAAGTAGGCGTAGACGCATTTTGCAGCCTCTACTAATTCTTCACCCTCATCGGTTACAAAGATTGGCTCATCCACTTGGATATAAGTCGCACCAGCATCTACCAACTGAGTGAAGACTTCCTTGTATAGCGGAAGCAATTTTTTCACCGCTACAGTGAAATCATCAACACCAGATGAAAGAGCTACGTAAGTGATAGGGCCTGTAATAACTGGCTTAGCCTTGTCGCCAACTTGCTCACGTGCTTCCTTGTAGAGATCCAAGAGACGTGTATTTGTCAAACGTGGTTTGGTACGACTTGACCACTCAGGAACGATGTAGTGATAGTTGGTATTGAACCATTTTTTCATTGATGAAGCTACATTTTCCTTATTCCCACGTGCGATTGCGTAGTAAAGATCCAAGCTAGACTCCTGATTAGCAAAGCGATCAGGAATAATATTGAACTGATAAGATAGATCTAAAATATGGTCATAGAATGAGAAATCTCCAACCGGAATCAGATCAATTCCTGCTTCAGCTTGCTTTTTCAAAGCATCAAGACGAAGTTCACGAAGATTCTCTTCAAGTTGCTCCTGAGTCTGATTTCCTGCCCAGTAGGCTTCAATAGCTTTTTTCCATTCGCGATTCTCACCCAAACGTGGATAACCTAGATTTGATACTTGTGTCATAGTTGCCTCCTATACCCATATAGTTTAAAACTAAATATTTTCATTTGTTATGGTTTATATTTTATCCAAGAAACCCTTTAAAATCAATAGTTTCAGCTATTCTATCTCTTTAGGGTGTGTTATAGTTTTTAACTATACACTTAGCACCTGTTATAGTTTTTAACTATATCACCACTAGGGAATTATCCAAAACAAAGCAGACAGAATCTGCTTTCTCACTCTTTTCAGAAAATTGCTCTGCTATTTACAAACACAAAAAAAGAGAGCCTAAGCTCTCTCGATTATTATTATTTTGCTTTACGAAGGGCTCCGAAGAGAAGTCCTGAAACCACTGCACCAACCAAAACGAAGAGGATGTAAAGGAGCGGATTTGATGTAAGGGCGATAACGAAGATACCTCCGTGTGGCGCCATCAATTTAATTCCTGCAAGTCCAACAAGAGCACCTGCAAGAGCAGAACCAACCATAAAGCTTGGGATAGCACGAGCTGGGTCAGCAGCACCAAATGGAATAGCTCCTTCTGTAATAAATGACAATCCCATGATGATGTTTGTCAAACCTGAGTTACGTTCTTCTTCAGTAAATTTATTTTTGAAGAAAAGAGTTGCAAAGAAGACTGCAAGCGGTGGAACCATACCACCAGCCATAACTGCCGCCATAACTACTGAACCACCATCTGCAACTGAAGCTGCCAAAGTACCCGTACCAAAGACATAAGCCGCCTTGTTAAATGGACCACCCATATCGATAGCCATCATGCCTCCAAGAACAAGCCCCATGAGAATAGCAGAGCTACCTGAAAGACTTTCAAGGAAACCATTAAGAGCTGTGTTGATTGCTGCCATTGGAATATTGACAAAAAGCATCAAGAATCCAGTTACAAACACACCAAGCAATGGGTAAAGAAGGATTGAACGAATACCCTCAAGTGAACGTGGCAAACCAGCTAAGAGCTTACGAAGTACAAGGATAACACCACCAGCAAGGAAACCACCTACAAGCGCTCCAAGGAAACCTGATGGAATTCCTGACAAGTTAAGAGTTGCATCACCACCTGATGCAAATGGTACTTTACCCCAAGCAAGACCTGAAGATGCAATTGAACCAGCCACAAAACCTGCTACAAGACCTGGTTTTTCAGCGATTGAATAAGCAATATAACCTGCAAGAACAGGAAGCATAAAGCCAAAGGCTGCATTACCAACACTCTTGAAGAGCGCTGCAAGCTCGCTGTATGATCCAAGATTGCCCAATTGATCTTTAGGAACACCTACAAAGTTATCAATCAAGAAAGCAAGGGCGATCATGATACCACCACCGATAACGAATGGAAGCATTTGCGAAACACCACTCATCAAGTGTTTGTAGAAAGCACCACCAAGACTGAGTTTTTCTGATGATTCTGATGAAGCTGCTGCTCCCTCACCTGCTTGGTAAGTATCAGCTTTTCCATCAAGAACCAAGTTAATAAGTTCTTCTGTTTTCTTGATACCGTCAGCAACTGGACGTGATACTAATGGCTTACCGTCGAAACGTGGCATTTCAACTGCTTTATCTGCTGCAATAATAACACCTTTTGCACGCGCAATTTCATCAGCAGTCAAACGATTACCAACACCTGATGCACCATTTGTTTCAACACGAACAGTTACACCCATCTCTTCACCTTGTTTGATGAGGGCTTCTTCAGCCATGTAAGTGTGGGCGATACCAGTCGTACAAGCTGTTACGGCAACGATAAGTGGTTTGTCATCTGAGACTGGTGCAGTCTTAGCAGCTTCTGCAGCTTTATTGTCTTCTTCTGCTGCATCAAAGGCTGCAATGACTTGGTCTGGACTTGTTACTTGACGTAAGTTGTTAGCAAAACCGTCTTTCAAAAGATATTTTGATAATTCTGCTAGCGCAGCCAAGTGCGTATCGTTAGCTCCGTCTGGCGCAGCAATCATAAAGAAGAGATCAGTTGGTTGACCATCAAGTGATTCATAGTCAACACCTGATGCTGATTTAGCAAAAAGAACAGTCGCTTCTTTAACCGCAGCATTCTTACTGTGTGGCATTGCAATTCCATCACCCAAACCAGTAGACGTTTGCGCTTCACGATTCATGATACCTGTTTTAAAAGTATCAAAATCAGTTACAACTCCAGCCGCAACAAGGCTTGTAATCATTTCATCGATTGCAGCTTCTTTAGTAGTTGCTTGCAAATCCATGATCATGACTTCTTTTCTTAGAAGATCTTGAATTTTCATCGTTTTTCTACCTCAACTTTTTCATAAGTTTCTTTAATAAATGCAATATCAGCTAGGTCATCAGAAAAGGCTGTTGATGTTCCACAAGCAACACCCCATTTAAGTGCTTCGATTGGGTCACCTGATGTTACAAATTCACCAGTGAAACCTGCAACCATTGAGTCACCTGCTCCAACAGAGTTTTTCACTTGACCTTTGATTGGTTTGGCAAAGTAGGCTGCTTCTTTGGTAACAAGCAGAGCTCCATCTCCTGCCATAGAGATAATAACGTTTTTAGCACCTTTGGCAAGAATTTCACGTGCGTATTTTTCAACGTCATCAAGTCCGTTCAATTTGACACCGAAGATAGCTTCCAATTCGTGGTTATTTGGTTTAACCAAGAGTGGCTCATAATTGAGTGAATCTAGGAGAGTCTGTCCTTCAAAGTCACAAACAACTTCAGCGCCAGCTTTTTTAGCAAGAGGAATCAAGCGATTGTAAACTTGATTGCCAAGGTTTGCTGGAGCAGATCCAGCAAAGACAACCACATCTCCTTGATTGAGTGATGAAAGGATAGTCTCAAGCTCTGCCAACTGGCTTTCACTGATGACAGGACCAGCACCGTTGATTTCAGTCTCATCGTCAGCCTTGATTTTAACGTTGATACGTGTATCTTGGTCAACTGAAACAAACTGAGTTTTGATGCCTTCCTTATCCAGACCTTCTTCTACAAAGCGTCCAGTGAAGCCACCGATAAATCCTGTTGCCGTATTGTCATAACCAAGTCGTTGTAAAATACGGCTAACATTAATCCCTTTACCACCAGCGAACTTGTCGTCGCTATCCATACGATTGACTGCACCGATTTCCACCTTATCCAGACGGACAATGAAGTCAATGGATGGATTTAAGGTAACTGTATAAATCATACCTCGTAAACCCTCGTTTTTTCTTTTATTTTCTCTAATAACTCATGATCTCTTGCATTGGTTACAAGCTCAATCTTATCGATACTTGTAATCTTAACAAAAGAAATATGACCGATTTTGGAAGCATCTGCCAGAACATAAGTCTTCTTAGCATTTTCTACCACCATCTGTTTGATGACCGCTTCCTCAATATCTGGTGTAGTGATGTGGTCGGCATCAACACCATTTGCCCCGATAAAAGCCTTGTCAAAATTCAATTTAGACAATTGCTCCACGGCTAGATGACCGATACTGGCATCTGTCGATTGTTTGACAAAGCCACCAATAATCAAGGTCTTGATATTTTTTTCAACCAGCTTGGCAGCATGGTGAATGGAATTTGTGACAACAGTTACACCATCTTTGGCTATTTCACGAATCAATAGCTCGTTGGTCGTTCCTGCATCAACAAAGATAACGTCACCTTCATCAATTAAGGTCTGGCTAAAACGTGCAATGCTTTCCTTATCATGAACGTTTTTGATAGACTTTTGAAGATTTGACAGTTCTTCTTGTAAACTCTGATACTTCTCTGCACCGCCATGAACACGACGTAGTTTTTTCTCAGTTGAAAGTTCATCTAAATCACGTCTGACTGTTGATTCAGAAGTATCTAACAAATCAACCAAGGTATCCAAGGTTACAAAGTGGTCTGCATTTATCTTCTCAATAATAATCTGTTTGCGTTCAGATTTAAGAATGTCAACCACCTCCTGTAATCGTTTACAGCTACTATTATAACGCTGACTTTACAAAAGGTCAACACTTTCTTTCAAAAACATTCAAAAAAAATCATTTTTTGTAATTTTTCTAACAAAAAACTAGCAAGATTTTTAGAGAATAGCTCCATCTTACTAGTTTTCTTCTATAAAAAATTATTCATCAATCAATGATGTTGAGTGAACAGCACGGTTGTCACTGTCTGGATAGATGTAGTTGATAGCTTGGTTAACGGCAGTTGGTGCTTCACCAAATCCTGTCGCAATCAAGTCAACCTTACCATCGTAATCTGCAGCGTCTCCAACTGCATAGACCCCTTCTAGGCTAGTTTCAAAACGTGGTGAAACGTGGATGCTTGAGCGTTTGTAGTCCACATTCCAATTCTTAAGGTTCTTGTTATTGGTTGAAAAACCAAAGCTGACGATCAGAGCATCCACTTCCAAATCAAGTGTCTCTTCAGATTTAACTTTTTGGACTTTCAAGCTCTTAGCAAAGCCATTGTCACCAGTTAACTCAAGTGGAACATAAGGCGTCAAGATATTGACGTTTGAGGCTTTAAGCTCTTCCACACTATGCTCGTGGGCACGAAAGGCATCGCGACGGTGAATAAGCGTCACGCTCTCGGCAATACCATCCAAGTGGTTAGCCCAGTCAACGGCTGAGTCACCACCACCAGCGATAACCACTTTTTTGCCTGCAAACTGATCAAGCTTGTGAACATTGTAGAAAAGGTTATTATCGGCAAATTCGTCTTCATTGTCTAAGCCAATTTGACGTGGTGAAAAAGCACCGTTACCGCAGGCGATAATGATAGATTTTGACTGATGTTGACCTTTGCTTGTTTCAATCGTGAAGATATCTTCATTTTTTTCGAAGGTCAAAACTTCCTCTTTTAGACAAATTTCGGTAGTTGCTTCAAAACGTTTCAACTGCTCTACCAAATTTTCCGTCAATTCAGCACCAGTAATAACAGGATAGGCTGGAATATCGTAGATTTTTTTCTCTGGGTAGAGAACAGCAGGCTGTCCACCCAACTCAGAAAGACTTTCGATAATTTTAACCTTCATTCCACGAAGTCCAGCGTAGAATGCTGTCCATAGTCCAACTGGACCACCACCAATGATTGTAATATCAACTACTGTATTTTCTGACATCTTATCTATCTCCTTATAAATTTTTTCAATGATATCACTTTTAGCCTTCATATATGACTCAATATCGTCTAGATAGGCTTTAGCTGCTATTTCTTTTACTTTACTGTATTCAAGGACCTCTTTAGGGTGATGACGTAAAAAATCTCTAAATGCTTTATGTCGTCTCAACTCATCAGCATTTTGACAAAGTAAATATAAATGATGCGTCTGAAGATGCTCTTTTCCTTGATAGGCAAATGCATGGCGACCTGGAATACCTAAATCACCTTCATGCTGATAACCAGCTCTTTCTAGCTTTGAAATTGCCTCTTTAAGATCGCGTTCATCTGACACAACAAGGTCTATATCAATAATAGGTTTAGCTGATAAGCCAACTACTGCTGTCGAACCAACATGTTCAATAGCAAGCAACAATTCTCCCAATACCTCGTAGATTTCCTCAGAAATCTTTTTAAAGTCTTCTGACCAAGACTTCTGATAAGGCAGCACCTCAACTTTTTCTGTTTTCATGACTAAATCATACTTTCTACAAAAGTCTGTATCTGTCTTGCGAGCTCTTCAGGTTGATCTTTATTGATTACATGACCTGAATCAGCAATAATATCAAGGCTTGAGTTTGGAATCAAGTTTTTCAATTCCTCAGCGACCTTAAGATTGACGGGATCATTTTGTCCACAGATAAGTTTAATTGGTAAATTCGTCTCTTTCAAGGTCTGGCTAACATCAAAACCCGACAAAGACTTATAGAAAGTTAGCATAGATAATTTATCTAGACCATGCTTTCTGAAAAAGCCTTTGGGAAGCAGTCTAAAGAGAAAAATTTGGCGTTTGTAGGCTCGATTCTGCACGAATTGGTATTGACCTGCACAGGAAACTATCCCCTTAAGTTTAGGAGAAACCAGCTCTGTCATCGACAGGGCTAACATAGCACCTAGAGAAAGTCCGACCAAGCAGACCTCTTCATCAGATTGTTCAATCGCTTGCTTGACCTTGTCCTGCATGATTTGAAGATTTTCAGGCAATCTGCCTTGGTCAAATAATTCCAAAGCTTGACAATCATAGCCAGAGAGTGATTTCATAACTGGATGCCAACTATCTGCAGTCTGTCCAAGTCCGTGCAAAAAGAGCAATTTCATATCTAGCCTTCTTTCTTAATCTTCTCCAAAAGCTTGGCTTCTTCTTCTGAAAAGTCATAGTTTTCCAGCAAGTCTGGACGACGTTGAAGTGTTTTGCGCAAGCTTTGCTCCAAACGCCACTGACGGATATTCTCATGATGACCACTCATGAGGACATCTGGAACCGTCATGCCACGGTATTCGTAAGGACGTGTGTACTGCGGATACTCCAGCAAACCTGATGAGAAAGAGTCATCCTGATGGCTGGCTTCCTTACCGATAACATCAGGAATGAGACGAACAGTGGCATCAACCATGGTCATTGCCGCCAACTCACCACCAGTCAAGACAAAGTCACCCAGCGAAATCTCATCAGTCACCAAGGTCTTGATACGCTCATCATAGCCCTCATAATGACCACAGATGAAAATCAACTCATCCTCCTGAGCCAGCTCTTCAGCATAGCTTTGGTCAAAGGTGCGTCCTGCTGGATCAAGCAAGATGACACGAGGATTTTTAGCCTCAATCTTATCAATGGTATCAAAAATAGGCTGCGCTCGCAAAAGCATCCCCTGTCCACCACCGTATGGCTCATCGTCAACATGACGAGCCTTTTCAGCGTTTTCACGGAAATTATGATAGTTAATCTCTAAAAGACCTTTGTCTTTGGCTTTTCCGACAATAGAATGCTCAAGCGGTGCGAACATTTCTGGAAAGAGGGTCAAGATATCAATTTTCATCATCAAGCCCTTCCAAAAGCTCTACTTCTACACGATTACCTTCGATGTCAACTGACAAAACTACTGGCGGAATGTAAGGTAGCAAGAGGTCTTTTTTTCCTTTGCGTTTGACTACCCAGACATCATTGGCACCCGGTTGAAGGATTTCTTTGATTTGACCAATCAAAACATCATTCTCATAGACATCAAGACCAATGATTTCGTGATAATAAAACTCACCATCTTCAAGGTCTGTCAGATTTTCCTCAGCAACCTTGAGAGAAAATCCCTTGTACTTTTCAATGTCATTGATATGATACATGCCTTTAAATTTGATGATGTCAAAATTCTTCTGCTTACGATGGCTAGCAATTTCGACATCCATAACAAATTGATCCTTATCGTTGAAGAGAGCAAGGGTATTTCCTTTTTTGAAGCGCTCATCTGCAAAGTCTGTTACTGACAAGACACGCATCTCACCCTGCAAGCCCTGCGTATTCACAATTTTCCCGACGTTAAAATATTCCATAGTTATTCCTTTATATCATAGTAGATTGTCTTCATTTCTTTTAAATTTAAGATATCAAAGAGTCTACTAGCTTTATCTTAAAACTTACTGGCTAAGTTCCTTTTCAACTTGAAATCGCTCGGCAATTCACCAAGAATTAAAACCGAAATTCTGATTCAAGTTTTTTCATATAAATTCTAGAAACCAGACATTTTTGTCCAGTAACTCTTATTTTATCATGAAAAGACTGATTTTGCACGCCTTTCTAGAAGCAAAAGAAAAAGGCTCTATAATTTTCTACCATTTGTCAAGTATATCAATGCTTTAAGCCCAAAAATAATATCAAGACAGTAGCCGTTACGTGGTTATTGTCTTAT
>NZ_JAFBEH010000027.1 GCF_016908645.1 Streptococcus loxodontisalivarius | reverse complement strand
TTAACAAGACACCTCTACTTTAGCATAAAGAAAAAGTAGTGAGTACTCTCTCCCGTCGGAGATTTCCTCACTACTAATCTTAGTATGTTTTTGTAGTCTGATATGCAAGACGCAGTGGTTGAGTGGGCTCTAATTCGCTGATAAATCAACTTTTATAGCCCTACTCAACTGTGCGGAGGTGGGACGACAAAATCGAATTCCTTCGGAATTACCGATTTTTGTCCCACTCTCTTTTTGATATAATGGTTAAGGAGGTAGCCTTTTACATGAAACGAGTGGAGAATAAGCACTTTAACTGGGTTGTTGCTCAGGCACAGGTGCAGGAGGATTTAACCTATCTGAGAGAAGATTACGGTCTAGATCCTGAGATTTTAGCCTATGCGGTCGATAAAAATGAGCTGGCGCATTTGGAGTATGATAAGTTTGATAAAGAATTGCTCCTGATTTACAATGCTTTGCGTGATGGTCAGGAGATGACCTATCAGACATCGCCAGTTTCTTATTTTATTTCTGGCAAGGATCTGGTGACTATTTTTGGTCCTGGAACCGACTATCTCTTAACTTCGTTTGAAGATGCGCTGGCCAAACGAGAAAATCTAACGCTGTTTGAATTTGTTTTTACCAGCTTGTTTTTGATTTCAAGGACTTATTTTCCAGTATTGGAGGGCTTGAATCGTGAGCGTCATGACCTCAATCTACGTTTGCGTCAGAGTACATCAAAAGAAGGGCTTTTGGAGCTGTCAGACTTGGAAACTGGGCTTATCTATCTGGTTTCAGCCAGCAAGCAAAATGCTTCGCTATTGGAACAACTCCAAGGTCAAACCTTTTATAAGGAACTGAGCGAGGGCGAGCAAGAGCAGTTTGAAGATGCTCATATCGAGGCACGCCAGTTGATGGAAATGACGACCTTGTCGTCTCAAATCACTGAGCAGCTAGAAGGAACCTATAATAATATCCTGAATAATGAACTAAATGATACCATGAAAGTCTTGACCAAGTTGTCTATCTTGCTGACTATTCCTAGTATCATTACAGGTTTTTTCGGGATGAATGTGACCCTGCCGCAGGTCTTTACCCAAGATAAGAATGCTTGGGTGTGGGTGATTGTTCTATCGGTGATACTCTGGGGAGTTTTTGGAATCTTCCTTGGTTTTTACATGAAGCAGTGGCAGTTTGGATTTAAGAAAAAGAAGTGACAATAGGTCACTTGGTTAAATAATTTAAGGAGAAAATCATGACATTTGAAGAGATTTTACCAGGCCTTAAGGCCAAGAAAAAGTACGTCCGCACAGGTTGGGGCGGAGCTGAGAACTATGTTCAGCTATTTGACACCATCGAGGTCAACGGTCAAAAACTTGAGGCGACGCCTTATTTCCTTATCAACGTAACAGGTGAGGGTGAAGGTTTCTCTATGTGGGCGCCGACCCCTTGCGATGTGCTGGCCGAGGACTGGGTAGAAGTTCATGACTAAAAAAGTCCTCATTACAGGCGTGGCATCGGGCATTGGACTGGCTCAGGCCCGCCTTTTTTTGGAAAATGGCTACGCTGTCTACGGTGTGGACAAGTCAGAAAAACCTGACTTGTCTCATGCAGATTTTCATTTCCTGCAACTTGATCTGACTAGTGACTTGGCTGCGCTTTACGATTTTGTTTCTGAGGTTGATATTCTTTGCAATACCGCAGGCATTTTAGATGCCTACCAGCCTCTGCTTCAAGTTTCAGAAGAAGAGTTTGAGCAGGTTTTCCAAACCAATTTTTTTGCGGCAACTAAGATTTGCCGCCACTATCTTCCACAGATGCTTGAAAATGATCAGGGTATTATTATCAATATGTGCTCAATCGCCTCCTTTCTAGCAGGTGGAGGCGGGGCTGCTTATACTAGCTCTAAGCATGCCCTTGCAGGATTCACGCGCCAGCTTGCCCTTGATTACGCCAAGAATGGCATCCAAGTCTTCGGCATTGCCCCAGGGGCGGTCAAAACGGGAATGACAGCAGCTGACTTTGAACCTGGTGGGTTAGCTGACTGGGTGGCAAGTGAGACGCCTATCGGACGCTGGACTGACCCAGCTGAAATCGCAGAGCTGACCTTCTTTTTAGCATCAGGAAAAGCCCAATCCATGCAGGGGGAAATCGTTAAAATCGATGGCGGCTGGAGTTTGAAGTAGGAGATTATATTATAAGGCAGAGAAGGAGAGACCATGACCCCACAAGAATTATGGAATGACTACAAGAAAGTAAATCCGACGATTGGAAATGAGATTGATGCTTGGGCATTTGGAGTTGAAGCAGACCTCTTAGCCCAGCTGGTTTTAGAAGGACGCAAAACAGCGACCGCGTCAGCTTATGATCTCTATGAGTTGGACAATGAACCTATCCCACAAGTTGGAACCTACGATGTCATCTTGGATGGAGAAGATCAGGCAGTCTGTATTGTAAGAATTAACCAAGTGACAATTGTTCTTTTCAAAGAAGTTTCAGCAGAGCATGCCTATAAAGAAGGCGAAGGAGATAGAAGTTTAGATTATTGGAGACAGGTTCACCTCGACTTCTTTAAACCCTATTTTGAAGAAAATGGTTTGATTTTTACTGAGGACACCAAACTTGTCTTGGAAGAGTTTGAAGTTGTTTATTCTAAGGGAAGTTAGGAAGGTTAGAAATTGTGACGAATACATCTAAAAAGAAGTTATCTTGGTTAGTGGGTCCTAGGGTAGCTCTTGTGACAACTGCTATTATTTTAGTAAATGTGATTGTTTATATCGTAAATTTAACACGTTATGGAACATCACCGACAAACTTGGACTACATTTTCATGGGTGCTTTGTATCCTCCGTTGATTAAGGCGTCATCTGATTATCTGTGGAGTCTTGTAACCTCCATGTTTATTCATTTTAGTTTCGACCATTTGGCGGAAAATATGGTTGTGCTCTATCTTTTAGGAGCTGGTTTAGAGAAGTTAGTCGGACATTGGAAATTCTTGCTGATTTATTTTGCAACTGGATTAGTAGGAAGTTTGATGGCTTTGTTATTTTCTCCAAATAATATTACCGGAGGAGCTTCAGGAGCTATTTTTGGAGTTATGGGATTCTTACTGGTACGTTACTTTAGAAATCCTAAAAAAATGACTTCAATCCTAGGGGATGAGATCATTGGTTATCTGTTAGGGATATCATTTATAAATGTTATTATTACTTTCTTTGAATCTGGTATCAGCATTCCTGGTCACTTAGGTGGCCTTTTCACGGGATTAATCTTAGGTTATTTAAGATTCAACAATGGTGTGGAGCAGAGTGATGAAACAATTGAAGATGAAGATGTTGTCCATCCTCTAAATTCTGGAAATGTCAATGATTCAGTAAGAAAATGGCATTCAAAAACGACTCGTTTGACGAAGCGTCAGCGCATTAAGTCAAGTAAAAAGACAAGGAAAACGAAGAATCACGAGATGAAACATGGGAGGTAATCTATGAAACTAGCACTATTAGGTACAGGTATGATTGTCAAGGAGGTCTTGCCTGTTTTGACAGAGGTTGAGGGTATTGACTTGGTGGGGATTTTGTCAACACCGAGGTCAATTGAGACAGCTCGTGACTTGGCTGTCAAGTATGGAATGTCACTTGCGACCAGCGATTTTGAGGAGATTTTACAGCATCCTGAGATTGATACGGTTTATGTTGGCACGCCTAACCACACGCATTTTGACTATGCGAAGGCTGCTCTTCTAGCTGGCAAGCATGTCATCTGCGAGAAACCTTTCACGCTCAACTTGGCTGAATTCAAAGAACTCCGTGCCCTGGCTGAGGAGCGTCAGCTATTTCTCCTAGAAGCCATTACCAACCAGTACTTGGGCAACTTTACCTATCTCAAGGAAAACCTGCCTCAACTGGGTCAGCTCAAGATTGTTTCTTGTAATTACTCGCAATATAGCTCGCGCTACGATGCCTTTAAGCGCGGGGAGATTGCGCCAGCCTTCGATCCTAAAAAGGGTGGTGGTGCCCTTCGCGACCTTAATATCTACAATATCCACCTGCTTGTTGGACTATTTGGCAAGCCAAATCAAGTGACCTACCTGCCAAATATAGAACGTGGTGTGGACACCTCAGGCATTCTGGTCTTGGACTACGGGAATTTTAAGGCGACCAGCATTGCAGCTAAAGATTGCAGTGCTGACATCAGATCGACCATCCAAGGCGATGAGGGGTCTCTGACCATTCTTGGTCCAACTAATAGTCTTCCTCAAGTTAGCTTGAAATTAAATGGACAAGAGGAAATCAGTGGCGACTACAACAGTCCTCACCACCGCATGTACGAAGAATTCGTTGCTTTTGAGACGATTCTTTCGCAGCAGGATAAGACAGCTTTGAAAGCAGCCCTTGACCAAAGCCAGTTGGTCATGGAAGTTTTGGAAGAAGCAGTAACTTCGATGGGATAGAGAGCAATCTTAAGAATACTGATAAAGCTAAAAAGTCACGAGCTCTTGTTTACAAGAAGCTTGTGGCTTTTTATTTTTAAGAGGGATGAATCTTCTCTAAAATATTAGAATTTGCAGCCTCTTTATACTATGTTTTTTAGCTTACTTAAGGCATTTATGCTATAATAGAAGACGAAATTTTAGATTATTAGATTAGAGATAGGGAAAAATATGTCAAATTATGCAATTATTCTAGCTGCGGGTAAGGGTACTCGCATGAAATCAGATTTACCGAAAGTTCTCCACAAGGTATCTGGTATTACTATGCTTGAGCACGTTTTTCGTGCAGTTTCAGCGATTGAGCCTACTAAAAACGTGACGGTTATCGGGCACAAGGCAGAGCTTGTCAAGGAAGTCTTGGCTGGCCAATCTCAATTCGCTCTCCAAACAGAACAGTTGGGTACAGGTCATGCTGTTATGATGGCTGAGTCAGAATTGGCTGGGCTTGAAGGTCAAACCCTAGTAATCGCAGGTGATACACCGCTTATCACAGGTGAAAGTTTGAAAGAATTGATTGACTTCCATGTTAGTCACAAAAATGTTGCCACAATCTTGACAGCCACAGCTGACAATCCATTTGGCTACGGGCGTATTATCCGCAATGAGCGTGGTGAAGTGATTAAGATTGTTGAGCAAAAAGATGCTTCAGAATTTGAACAACAAGTTAAGGAAATCAACACAGGAACTTACGTTTTTGACAACAAACGCCTCTTTGAAGCCCTTAAAAACATCAATACTAACAATGCACAAGGTGAGTACTACCTGACTGATGTCATCTCAATCTTCCGTGAGGCTGGTGAAAAGGTTGGTGCTTATGTGCTCCGTGACTTTGATGAAAGCCTCGGTGTTAATGACCGCCTTGCTCTTGCGACAGCAGAATCAGTAATGCGCCGCCGTATCAACAAGGCACACATGATTAACGGAGTTACCTTCCAAAATCCAGAAGCAACCTATATCGAAGTTGATGTTGAGATTGAACCAGACGTCCTTATCGAAGCCAATGTTACCCTCAAGGGACAAACTAAGGTTGGCAGTGAAACGGTCTTGACGAACGGAGCTTATCTAGTTGATGCCAAGATTGGTGCTGGCGCTGTTATCACAAACTCAATGATTGAAGAGTCTGAGGTGGCTGATGGCGTAACGGTTGGTCCTTATGCCCACATCCGTCCAGGTTCAAGCCTTGCCAAAGATGTTCATATCGGTAACTTTGTTGAGGTTAAAGGGTCATCTATTGGGGAAAATAGCAAAGCTGGTCACTTGACTTACATCGGTAATGCTGAAGTCGGCAGCAACGTTAACTTTGGTGCGGGTACCATCACAGTCAACTACGATGGACAACATAAATACAAGACTAAAATTGCAAACAACGCTTTCGTGGGAAGCAATTCTACCCTTATTGCGCCGCTGGAAATCGGTGAAAATGCACTTACAGCTGCAGGTTCAACCATCACAAGAGATGTTCCAAAAGACAGCGTAGCTATTGGGCGTAGCCGTCAAGAAAACAAGGACATGTACGCCCTCAAGCTCCCACACCACCCTTCACAAAAATAAGGAGTCAGGCTATGGATTTTGAAGAAAAAACCACCAGGCGAAAAGAGATTTTTAAGGGGCATATCTTTGATGTAGCCGTCGATGATGTGGAATTGCCAAATGGTCTAGGACAGGCTAAGCGTGAACTGGTCTTTCACAAGGGAGCAGTGGCAGTCCTTGCCGTAACGCCTGAGCGTAAAATCGTGATTGTTAAGCAGTACCGTAAGGCTATCGAGGATCTTTCATACGAGATTCCTGCTGGTAAGCTGGAAGTTGGTGAAAACGGATCTGAGATGGAAGCTGCTGCGCGTGAATTGGAAGAAGAGACAGGCTACAGGGCTGATTTGACTTTTCTCTATGAGTTCTACACAGCTATTGGATTTTGTAACGAGAAAATCAAGCTCTATCTGGCAGATAATCTAGAAAAGGTGCCAAATCCTCGCCCTCAGGATGATGATGAAGTGTTGGAGTTGTTTGAGTTGACCTATGAGGAGTGTATGGACTTGGTCGCCTCTGGTGCTATCAGAGATGCTAAAACTTTGATTGCTCTTCAATATTTTGCCTTGCATTTTGGAGGAAAATAAGCTATGGGAAAACCGCTTTTGACAGATGATATCATTAAGCGAGCTGAACGTGGTGAGTTTGAACAAGATAGTCGTTATTTTGATGATGAAGATACATTGGTCTTGGATAGGGATGATTTGTCGCAGCAATTATCTGCAGAAGACGACAAGCGTAAAATTGTTAAAAGTCGCCGTATTGAAAATGCCAAGCGTGGTGAATTTCAATCTAAGGTCAACCGAATTCTCCTGATCGTCATCATCTTGGTTATTCTGCTCTTTTGGGCTGTCTTTAAATTATAGAGGAAATACATAATGAAAATTGGAATTATTGCTGCGATGGAGCAGGAACTCAAGCTCCTTGTAGAACACTTGCAAGACAAGACAGAAGAAGTTGTGCTTGATCACACTTACTATTCTGGTCGACTTGGTAATCACGAGGTTGTCTTGGTACAATCTGGTGTTGGTAAGGTCATGTCTGCCATGTCAGTTGCTATCTTGGTTGACCACTTTGTAGTCGATGCTCTTATCAACACGGGTTCAGCTGGTGCTGTTGCAAGCGGACTTAAAATTGGTGATGTCGTTGTGGCTGACAGACTTGCTTATCATGATGTGGACCTGACTGCCTTTGGCTATGAATTTGGTCAGATGTCTATGCAGCCACTCTACTTTGAGGCTGATGGTCGTTTTGTAGAGACCTTCCAAGCTGTGCTCGATGAAGCTAAGGTTGATAGCAAGATTGGTCTTATTACGACCAGCGATTCTTTTATCGCAGGGCAGGATAAGATTGATGCTATCAAGGCAGCCTTTCCAGAAGTATTGGCAGTTGAGATGGAAGGCGCAGCCATTGCCCAAGCCGCTCATGCGACTGGAAAACCCTTCATCGTTGTGCGTGCTATGAGCGATACTGCAGCCCACGATGCCAATATCACCTTTGATGAATTTATTATCCAAGCTGGAAAACAGTCAGCAGCAATCTTGCTTGCTTTCTTGGAAAAATTAGCTTAATAAAAAAGTAGGACAGAAAAATTTTTCTGTCCTACTTTTTTATTGTTCTGAAACGAAAATCTCTCTGGCAATTTGCTGAGGGATTGCTAGACTTTTGTCTTGGTAATGGATAGTAAAAGTTGCAGCGTAAGGATCGATTTCAAGGAGCTCAAAGCTGAGTCCGATAGCAAGACCATGATCCTCCATATACTTGATCAGTTGGAAGTTATCGTGATAGCGCACAAGCTTATAGTGCCCAGTTTGCTCTATTTCAGCTAAGGTTTGTTTATTGACTTCGATTAGGGCTTGTCCCTTTTTGGGAATGCTACCGCCATGCGGGCAGAAGTCAGGATTACCGAGCAAGATCTCAAGTCGGTCGATAAAATGGTCTGAGACGGTATGTTCTAGAACTTCAGCCTCTTCATGGATTTCATCGGTAGAATAATTCAAGTGTTGGATAAGGAAGAGTTCAATCAAGCGGTGCTTACGATAGAGGTCAGTTACAAGACTGAGTCCCTTATCAGTTAGCAGATAACCAGCTACCTTATCCTTTACAATCCATTCCTGAGTTAACATTTTCTTGACCATTTCAGACACGGCTGGAGCAGATACCTGCATCAGCTCTGCAATGAGCTTATTGGTAATTTTACTGCCTCTTTCACCAATTTCATAGATGGTCTTCAAATAGTCTTCTTTATTAGGTGTCATACGTTTTCCTCGCTTATTTCATTTTCTATTATAGCAAAAAAATCAGATAAAGCTTGACAGAAAAACAAATAAAGGTTATCCTAAATATAAAGTTAAGTATACCTAACTTTATATTTTAGATACCCTTAGGAGATTATATGTTTAAAAAAATAATATTTTGTTTTAGCCTTATCATTTGTTCGGTCTGCTTGCTAGCCTGCTCTAATCAGCAGAATCAAGGGGCTTCTCAAAAAATCAATGTGGTGACAACAAATTCAATCATTGCAGATATCACAAAAAATATTGCTGCTGATAAAATCAACCTGCACAGCATTGTCCCAATCGGTCAAGATCCTCATGAATATGAGCCACTGCCAAACGATGTCAAAAAGACTTCGGATGCGGATTTGATTTTTTATAATGGTATTAATTTGGAAGATGGTGGTCAGGCTTGGTTTACGAAATTGGTCAAAAATGCCAATAAGAAAAAGGATAAGGATTATTTTGCAGTAAGTAAAGGTGTGGATATCATTTATCTTGAAGGTCAGGAAGAGAAAGGAAAAGAAGATCCACACGCCTGGCTTAATCTAGAAAATGGTATGATTTATGCCAAGAATATCGCTGAGCAATTGCAGAAGAAGGATCCTAAAAACAAGGACTTTTACGAAAAAAATCTCAAGTCTTATCTTGAGAAATTAGCAGAACTTGATGAGAAAGCCAAGACAACCTTTGCAGCCATTCCTGAAAATCAAAAACTGATTGTTACTAGTGAGGGTTGCTTCAAGTACTTTTCAAAAGCCTATGATATCCCATCTGCTTACATTTGGGAAATCAATACTGAAGAAGAAGGAAGTTCTGAACAAATCAAGAGTCTTGTTGAAAAACTCCAAAAAGATCCACGTCCGCATTCCCTATTTGTGGAATCTTCTGTGGATAAACGTCCAATGAAGACAATTTCGAAAGAAACTGGTATTCCTATTTTTGCAGAAATCTTTACAGACTCAGTTGCAGAAGAAGGTCAGGAAGGCGACAGCTATTATGCCATGATGAAATGGAATTTGGAAAAAATTGCACAAGGTTTAGCTGAGTAATAATCGAGAAAGGAATAAGTCATGATTTCAATCAGAAACTTACAGCTATCCTATGATGGCAAATCTAAGGTTTTAGAGGATTTAAATCTTGAACTCAATCACTCTGGAATGATCGGAATAATTGGACCAAATGGTGCTGGAAAGTCAAGTCTCTTAACAGCGATCATGGGTTTGGCTAAGGTTCAAGGGCAGGTAGAAATTGGGAAAAATCCTAGGACCAAACTCCCTTATCAGCTTGCCTATGTCGAGCAAAAGAGTAAAATTGACTACGATTTTCCAATCAAGGTTAAAGAATGTGTTTCTTTGGGACTTTTCGCTAAAAAAGGACTATTTAACTGGTTGAACAATGATGATTGGCAACTGATCAGCCAAGCTCTTAAACAGGTCGGATTAGAAGAATTTGCGGATTATCCGATTAGACATCTATCAGGTGGGCAGTTTCAAAGGATGCTTCTAGCTCGCTGTCTCGTTCAAGAAGCCGATATCCTCTTACTTGACGAACCATTCGTTGGTATTGATGCTGTTAGCGAAGCCCTTATTATTAGCCTTTTAAGAAATGAGGTAGAAAAAGGAAAGATGGTCTTGATTGTTCACCATGATTTGGCTAAGGTTAGAGATTACTTTGATCAGTTGCTTATTCTTAATCATCAGTTGGTTGCTTTTGGTCAAACCTTGGAAGTCTTCGTTTCGGACTATCTTAAAGAAGCCTATGGTCAAGAGTTATTCCTAGGAAGTGAGGAAGTCAGTTGATTAGTCAGTTTTTTTCAGACCTTGCTCACTACCATTTTTTACAAAATGCTCTAATCACAGCTTTAGCTGTTGGACTTGTATCAGGTGTTCTAGGAGCTTTTATAATTCTAAGGTCGATGTCCTTGATGGGAGATGCCATTTCCCATGCCGTTTTGCCAGGTGTTGCCATTTCTTATATGTTAGGCATTAATTTCTATCTTGGTGCCATCTGTTTTGGTCTCTTGGCTGCTCTTATGATTGGTTACATTAAATCAAACAGTATGATCAAAGGAGATACAGCCATTGGCATTATCTTCTCAGCCTTTCTAGCTTTGGGAGTCATTCTAATCGGAGTTGCTAACAGCTCGACAGATTTGTTTCATATCCTTTTTGGAAATGTCCTTGCGGTGGCAGATAGCGATAAATGGCTGACGATGATTATTGCGTCGCTCGTCATTCTTTTGATTCTGTTCTTTTTTAAAGGATTGCTAATAACCAGTTTTGATCCAGTGTTAGCTAGATCTCTGGGAATAAAAGTAGGTTTTTATCATTATTTAGTGATGATTTTATTGACTGTAGTTGCTGTGACAGCCATGCAGAGCGTTGGAACCATAATGATTGTTGCCATGCTGATTAGCCCAGCAGCAACAGCTTATCTCTACACGGAAAGTCTTAAAAAGATGGTTATTCTATCTGCAGTGATTGGAGCTTTGAGTTCGACTTTAGGAATAGCAATCGGTTATAGCTTTAATCTAGCTGTTGGTTCTACCATTGTTTTAACAGCAGCCAGCCTATTTTTCATCAGTTTTCTGATTTCTCCCAAACAAAGGTCTTCCAGTCGTTGAATATTTTCCGTTAGGAAGTTGTTAACTAGATTTAGGATATTGATAAACTAAAAAAAGACATAGAGTGCCTTTTGGTTAAAGCTATTCTATGTCTTTTAGTAATTTTTGGCTTATTTTTTGTCAAAATCGTAGTCTTTAACAATCTTGATGCCAGTGATTGTGACGCTTTCAGTTGGTTTGTTATTACTATCAGTTGCGACAGCTGAGATACTATCGACAACATCCATGCCAGAAATCACTTGACCAAAGACGGTATAGTCACCATCTAGACTTGGATTTCCTCCCTTTTTGTAGGCATCAATGATAGCTTGTGGATACTGGTCGCTTGAAAGTCCTGAAGACTGGTCTTCCTTGTTTTGGTTGATGAAGAACTGACTTCCATTGGTGTCTGCGCCAGCATTTGCCATAGCAAGAGCCCCACGAAGATTGTAGAGATAAGGTGAAATCTCGTTTTTGAAACCATTGCCTGAGTCAATAGAATCATCCTCACCATTCCAGATAGACTGACCGCCAGTACCATCTCCATTTGGATCACCAGATTGAATCATAAAGTCTGCAATGACGCGGTGGAAAGTCAGACCGTTGTAGTAGCCTTCTTTAGCATGTGTGAGGAAGTTTTCCACAGCCAGCGGTGCGTAAGTTGGGAAGAGCTTGATGGTAATATCACCCTTTGATGTCTGAAGGATGACTTCAGCTTCATCATCAGCAACCTCAGTTGATAGTTGTGGAAAAGCAGAGCTATCTGCCTTAAGGGCTTTTTGCAGTTCAGCACTTGCTGCTTCAGAAGAAGAGGCACTAGCACTGGCTGACGCTTGACTATCGACATAATCGTCCCCTCTGATGGCACGTGTTAAATCGCTACAACCTGCTAGTCCCAGTAATAATAGACCTGTCAGGCTTAGAAGAGTTAGTTTTTTCATGAGACCTCCTTGACTCTTTTTTACTATTTTAACATAAGTAGTCTTGGATGGACTAGTCGAACTATTCCCGTTGTTGTTTAATCCAATCCTGATAAGGCTTTGCTGAATCGCAAAAAATTAAATCGCCACGAGAAATTAGGAATTTCATCATATAGGATGGAAGGTTAATTTTAGAAGCGGAGCTTTAGGCGTACGAAGTACGCCGCCTCCGATAGTCTCCGCCGTGGTGCTAAGAGCGACAAAGTCGCTTGGGAGTGAAACAGTCCAGTGGACTGTTTCAGGTCTGAGACTTGAAATTAGAAAGCGAAGAGAAAAGACCTTAGGCTTTTCCTTTAGTAATGAAACCGAAGGTTTGCGACACTCCGAAGCGATTTCGATAATAAATCGCTACGGAGTTAGTGCATCATCTAGGTTGTATCTGATGAGAACAACCGACTTGACGATGCCTTACTATAATTCTTTGTTTTCTGTTGTCATCCTCAAACAGTCCACTGGACTGTTGTGATGAAAGCTACGCTTTCTCTATTTCCCACCTCCAACAGTCTCCCAGACTGTTGGAGCCCCACCACTTAAGGAGAATATCAAAAAAACAAAAACTCAAACAACGGGAATTATTCAGTTATATTGAGATTTGTGCTTTTCCTTAAAATCAATTATAATGAAATTAAGATTAAAATTTTAAAGGAGATACTATGACGAAAAAAGAAGAGTGGCTAGCTCTCTTTGAGAAAATCACTGGCAGAAAACCAAGTGAGAAAGAGATTGAGGCTGGTCAAGAAACGGATTTCGACCCCCAAGAGTTGATCACTATTGCTAGCATCAAAAAGAAGAAAAAATGGTCAATACCAGCTATTTCATGGACTAAAAAATCAGTAATGACCTCTATTCTACCGATTGCTATTGTCTGTCTGGCTTTGCTCTTTACGATTTTAGCCTGGTTGACGAGTGCTTCAGGTAGCTTCCTCTTTTTGACTGTTCTGCTCTTGATTGCAGGAGTAACCCTGACAATCATTAACTGGAAACAGCTACGTGCTTGGTCCTTAGCGTCAGCGATTGTGGCAGCTCTTTCATTTGCCTTATCATTGGGAGCAGTGAGCTATCATTTTCTGATTTCAGAGGTTACAAGTCTAGTGAACTATGATGGTTCTGACTCGACTTCAATTTTGGATGATGAGATTCAGGGCAATGCGCGTGATGAAGACGGTTCTTATCAGGATGATTACGATAGCAGCTATGATTACGATTATGACTATGATGATGACTCGAGCGATTCATCTGACTCATCTGGTTCACTATCTGATGACTATGTGACTAATTATTATGATTTCAACTGGACTGAAGATAAATTCCGCCAGTTGGTTGTTGGTCAAGACAGTCTAGATGACATTGTGAAAAAGTTCGGTAAGGGATCATCTGGAGTAGTTGATGGTGATACCATTGAACTGAAATACGAAGATAGTGATAGTACTTTTGATGATGATTTAATTCCAGATTCTGTTGAAATGACCTTTGAAGAAGATAGTTCAGGTGACTATATCCTAGAATCTGCATCATTTTATGGTGATGTTGAAGGAATTACTGAAAGCGTGTTAGAAAACAGTGCATGGACAGATGAGCAATTAGCAGCTCTTAAAGCAGCAAATGGTGTGGAATCCGAATTGACTAAATCAACTAAGTTAACTGATATTGTCAAGAGTCACCCCAAAGCAAGTCTTGGCCAAACGACTCTTTCAACTGATGAAAAAGGTAAATTTTATCAGACGGCCACCCTTTACTACATCTCTACATCAGATGATAGCACTAGTTATTCAAGTCTTGCACTTGCCTTTAATTATGACAGCGCCAGCAAGACCTATTATCTCGAAAAGGTAACAGATATTGATTAATAAGAAGAAGGCTTGGACCAAAGGTCAAGTCTTTTATTATTTAGTCGAGACAATGTCTAAAAGTCTTGCTCAATCTTTCTTTGGAAAATGATATAATATACTTATGCCTAAAAAAAATACAAGTAAAAAAGGCGCCAAATCTAAAAAGCGCCCAACAAAAGCAGAATTGGAAAGAAAACAGGCCATTAATCGGATGGTGACGGCTTTTGTCATCGCCTTTGTCCTCTTTTTTGGAATTATTCGCCTAGGGATTTTTGGAGTAACGGTCTATAACATGGTCCGATTTTTCGTCGGAAGTCTAGCCTATCCCTTTATCTTTGTCTGGATTTTCTACCTGTTTGGTTTTCGTTTCTTTAAAAAATTTGAAGGTCTAGCAACTGGACTCTTTCTGGTTGGTATTGGACTACTACTCGAGTTTCACGCCTGCCTCTTCACTTTTACCACACTAGCTGGTCAAGATGTGCTCTCTAGCAGCATGAGATTGATTATCTCGGATCTATCTAGTTTTCGTGTGACTCAGTTTCTCGGCGGAGGTATGCTGGGAGCTATTCTTTATAAGCCAGTCGCCTTCCTTTTCACCAATATTGGAGCTTTTCTGATTGGACTTTTGTTCATGGGCTTTGGCCTCTTTATCATGAGTCCTTATGGTGTCGAAGAACTCATGGCTTATATGCGTGAAAAATGGCTGGCGCTTCAGGATCAGCTTGAACAGAAAAGACAAAAACGATTTGCCGAAAGAGAACTCCGTCAAGCAGAAGCAGAGCAAAAAGCCTTGGAAAAGGCTCAGGCAGAAGAAGCCAAGCGTTTGGAAGAACTCATTGTCGATGATGAGACTGGTGAAATTCTCTATGACAAGGCAGTAGATGAGCCGATTCAGTTTGATGATTTACCAGAAGCCTATCAGGAACCAGAGATTCTAGCATATGAGCCAGAAATTCCTGTCCAGTCTAGCTATCCTGACCAAGATTTCTCTACTTACGATGAGGTTCCCTACCCAGAGGAAATCAATCTTGATCAGTTTGATGACACAGAAGAGCTTGATAATGAGCCTGTGTCAGTTGATTTCTCAGCCAAGCAGATGCTCATGTATAAGCTACCTTCTATCGATCTCTTTGCACCAGATAAACCTAAAAATCAATCAAAAGAGAAGAAGATTGTTAGAGATAATATTCGAATACTAGAAGAAACCTTCAGGAGTTTTGGTATCGATGTTAAGGTTGAGCGTGCTGAAATTGGACCATCTGTTACCAAGTATGAAATCAAGCCAGCAGTCGGTGTCCGTGTCAACCGTATTTCCAATCTAGCGGATGATTTGGCGCTTGCCCTAGCAGCTAAGGATGTCCGTATCGAGGCGCCGATTCCAGGAAAATCTCTAGTTGGTATTGAAGTACCAAACTCAGAAATTGCGACCGTTTCTTTCCGAGAACTCTGGGAACAATCTCAAACAGATCCAGAAAAACTTTTGGAAGTGCCGCTCGGTAAGGCTGTCAATGGCTCAGCTCGTAGCTTTGATTTAGCCCGTATGCCCCACTTGCTAGTTGCAGGTTCGACAGGTTCTGGTAAATCTGTTGCCGTCAATGGTATTATTTCTTCTATCTTGATGAAGGCTCGTCCAGATCAGGTCAAATTCCTTATGGTCGATCCCAAGATGGTTGAGCTCTCTGTCTACAATGATATTCCCCATCTTCTTATCCCTGTGGTAACCAATCCTCGTAAGGCTGCCAAGGCTCTGCAAAAGGTTGTTGATGAGATGGAAAATCGATATGAGCTCTTCAGTCACTTTGGTGTCCGCAATATTGCTGGCTACAATGCCAAGGTGGAGGAGTGGAATAGCCAATCTCAGGAGAAACAGATTCCTCTTCCTCTGATTGTTGTTATCGTTGATGAATTGGCAGACCTGATGATGGTTGCTTCAAAAGAAGTTGAAGATGCCATTATCCGACTCGGTCAGAAGGCGCGTGCTGCGGGGATTCATATGATTCTTGCCACACAACGTCCATCTGTCGATGTTATCTCAGGTTTGATTAAGGCTAACGTGCCATCTCGTGTTGCCTTTGCTGTCTCATCTGGGACCGACTCCAGAACGATTTTGGATGAAAATGGCGCAGAGAAGCTCCTTGGTCGAGGAGATATGCTCTTTAAACCCATCGATGAAAACCACCCAATCCGTCTGCAAGGCTCCTTCATCTCTGACGATGATGTCGAACGTATCGTCAGCTTTATCAAAAATCAAGCTGAAGCCCAGTATGACGACAGTTTTGACCCTGGCGAAGTGGCAGAAGGTGATCTTTCTTCTTCTGGAAATGGCGGAGCTGCTGAGGGAGATCCCCTCTTTGAAGAAGCAAAAGCTCTGGTACTAGAAACCCAAAAAGCTAGCGCTTCTATGCTCCAAAGACGCCTCTCAGTCGGCTTTAACCGAGCAACTAGACTGATGGAAGAATTGGAAGAAGCAGGAGTCATCGGACCAGCCGAAGGTACCAAACCAAGAAAAGTTCTCATGACTAATAGCTAAAAACACAATCTCAATGAAAATTGGGGTTGTTTTTTTGCTTAAACGACACAAATATAATAATAAAATTTTCTAATTTTGCATTTAAGTAAAATTAGAATTGAAAACGCCTCCTTTTCAAATAATTTGATACTAAAAATTATTTTTGATATTTTAAAGGTTATCTGAAAAGACTGATATAATTGAATTTGTTACTAATTAAAAATATAAAAACACTTATTTCAGAAACTTTCTGACAATTGTTGTCAATAAAAGAATATTATGATAAAATGAGATTTATAAACTTATAGGAGGTGCAACATGGCACTAATTAAATTGACCCCTGAAGAACTTCGTACATCAGCTGTTAAATATACTAATGGTTCAAATGATGTAACATCTGTTCTCTCTACTTTGCGTGCAGAGCAACAAGTTATCTCAGATAACTGGGACGGTACAGCCTTCGATAGCTTTGAAGAACAATTCAACGAATTGGCTCCAAAAATCGAACAATTTGCGCAATTGCTTGCTGACATTAACACTCAATTGAATAGCGTTGCGGATACAATTGAACAAACTGACTCAGATATTGCTGCACAAATCCGCGGCTAATAGCTGATTTCAGGAAGACCATTCCTGAACATAAATGGAGACTTAGTCTCCATTGGTATAGTAGTCAATCTTTGGATACTATACCAATGGTGATTAGAGCTGCGGGCTACTATTTTATATCAAGTTTTTGATAGCTAGCTCTGTATTTTCCCGAAGATAAGATTATAAAAGGAGGTGAAGCTGGGTACATTTTTGTCTCAGCCTCTCCTTGTTTTATCGGTCAATCATCATCAGAAAAAATTGTCAAAAGGAAGTTAAAATGGAGAGATTTAAACTGTCAAGACCAGTCAAATATATAGTAAGTATCCTCTTGATTGTGGTCATGCTTGCAGCCGTAGTTGGCTTGAATATTGCTGTGCAAAATACGACCAGCACAAAGTCAGCTCAAACGAGTCAAAAAGAAACCAAACTTGATGTCGCTATCGTCAACGAAGATCAGTCTGTTGAGTCAGACGGTCAGAGTTACAATCTTGGCTCTAGCTATATCAAGACAATTGAGCGTGATGAGACGCACAACTGGTCAGTAGTCAGCCGAGGAACAGCAGAAGCTGGGCTTAAGTCAGGTGACTACCAGTTGATTATCTTCATCCCAAGCGATTTCTCTAAGAAAGTATTGGATATCAACAATGTAAATGTTGAAAAAACAACTGTAACTTACAAGGTCAATGCTTCTGGAAATCTTCAGGTTGAAAATGAAGCCAATAAGCTAGCTAAAGATGTGGTTTCAGATTTGAATGCGCAGCTTGTTGATATGTATATGGCAAGTATCCTAAGCAATCTCTACACTGCACAGGAAAATGTTCAAGCAATTGCCAATACCCAATCAACTAATATTGGCAACTATAAGGCAAATCTTTATGACTCAGCTCTAGCCTTCCAAGATGTATTCCCAAGTCTTGTTTCTTCATCAAATTCAAGTTTGGAAGCAAATAATAGCTTGAATGAAACAATTGCTTCAAGTCTCAACCTCTATCAAACCCTTTCAAGTTCACAGGATTCCTTCCGTACAAGTCTTGAAAGTTTGATTAGCCAACGTGCAAGCAATGACATCACCTATACAGAATTTACGTCTGCTTTGATGGAAATGAATCAGTCAGTTCTTAGCGATGAATTGTCAAGCTTGATTTCAAGCATGGAAACAGAGCAGACAGAACTGTCAACTAAACTTGGAACAGTCACTACAGATACGGATGGTCAGGTTTTGACATCAGGTTATGAAGCTTATTTAGCTGAACTAGATAGTCAAATTGCTACTTTAGAACAAAATATTGCTGACGAGCAAAATAAACTCCAAAGTCAAATCAGTGCAATTGATACCTATGTTGAACAAGAGATTGCCAACTACTATGGAACAAGCCTAGACTCTGTAACGTTAGCAGATATCCTTGATAAGGACACTAGCTTGACCTACTCAGTGAGTGATTATACCAGTGATTTGAATAACCTGATGCAATCAATGATTGCGACACTTCCAAGTGCGGATTTGTCAGCAGTAACAGCTTCTATGGAAGCGACTGATGTTAATCAGATCACAGCCTACACTAGTCAAGCTCAAAGCTATGTTACAAATAATGGTAAATCATTCAACTCTAGTCTCTTGACAGGTCTTCAAACGGCCTATACAACAATGAAAAACAAAGAGAGTGATGAGGCTAAGTATCAAGCGGCACAAACTGCCTCTTCAAGCTCATCAACCTCAAGCCCAGCTAGCCTTTCTATCAGTGACCCAGGTTCTATTGTTTCAAGCTGGGAACTTACTGTTGAGGGTGTGACAACAAATCATGCTGTTTCTGATAGCGTCCCTGTTGATTTGAGTAAGGGCTACTCAGTAAAAATCAACTATAGCTACACGACTGCAGTAACAAATACGACGACAACTGATGCATCAGCTACAACAACGACATCATCTTCATCAACTTCTGGAACAGGAACAACGACATCAACGTCTCATAATACAACTGGAGATGTTACTCTTGTAACGACAGTCAATGGTAAATCAACGACTAGCACACCTAGCTTTGACTATAATGACTATTTGACTGCAGTAGCTGATTACCATAGCAAGGCGCAAGCAGTTATTGACGCTTACAATACAGTTGGGAAATTGATTGATACCTACTATCCAACTGGAACAAGTTCATTAACAGATAAGTTCCTCAATCAACCAGCTAAGACACTCCTGAAAGATCTATTGACTGATGCCATTACAAATAATTTGTCAGCCTATAGCAGTGCAGTTGCAGCGGATAACAAGTTGACTGAGACCTTGACATCCTTGAAAGCTACTAAGGCTGATCTTGAGACACAGTTGGCAAGTATCAAAACAAACAGCGAACAATTGGCGAGTCAAATCTCAAGCCAATTGGCTCTAGTATCTTCTCTACAAGAAAAAGCAAACTCAGTCTCTACAGCACAGGCAAGTAGTGATGAAGCTCAAAAATCATCGACAGCTGACCTGTCATCACTTAGTGATGAATTGCAGTCGCTTCTTAGTTCGACATCAAGCGTCGAAGCAAGCTCACAAGCTACCTCAACAGAGGCGTCAGGTGTTAATGACATTTTCAGTAACTTCAACCAACAAGTTCAAAATGCTCAATCAAGTGGTCAAGCTCTCTCAACAGATGCAGCAAGTTTGATGAATGAATTTGAAGCAGAATTGAATGAAAGTGGTGACTTTGTTAGCTCATTTGTTAAAGTGCTTAACAATGCTTACAGTAATGGAGTGGCAAATGAAGTCCTTCTTGATTTCTTGTCAAACCCAGTTGCTGAAACCTCTTCATCAGTTAAGGCTACAGTCAATGTTTATCGACCATTCACCTGGATTCTTCTTCTCGAAGTGGTTACTCTCTTTACAGCCTATATCTTTGCGACGCAGAATCTTGTTAAGAAAGTTAAAGATAAATTCAAAGTGGATCATTTCTACAATACAGACTTGCTCAATGTTTTGATTCTATCATTCCTTTCATTGATTGTCGGGCTTGTCTTGGGAATTGTCTCAGCAGACCGTCTAGCTATCGAGAGTGAATATCAACCTTCATGGGTCTTGCTCGTTGTTCTCTTTGCCTTTATCTTAGTTCATGGTCAATACCTCTTCATCAAGAACTTCAAGGCAATTGGTATGGGATTGGCACTCTTTATGATTATCAGTTTCGTTTATCTATCAAATGCTATCGGAACAACAGCTAGCTTGACTGGTTTCCCACAATTTCTTAAAACGATCAATCCGCTCTCAATGTTAGAGACGAAATTGTCAGCCTACTTTGATGGCACAACAGCCAGCCTTGCCTTTATCATCATTACCATAATTGCTATCGTCTTCATCTCGGTAACCAATGTCTTTGTGACTTTGACCTTGCCAGGAAGATCAGCAACTGAGGACTAATATGAAAAAAAGAACATTATTACTAGCACTGAGCCTAGTCAGTTTGACAGCTCTGCCTGTCTTTGCTGATGATATCAAAGACAATAGTCTAGTCATCGATAGTAATCGACTAGAGCAAGAGGGTGACAGTAAGAGTCTTGGAAATCAATCTGATATGGTCAAAGACCTCTTTTCAGAAGAAGACCAGAAAAAATTAAAAACCATCAAGGAAGAAGAAAGTCAGAAGATGGCAGCCAACCAAGAGCAGCTCTTCACTTCTGGTAATATTCCTGTGGTCAATATTGACACAGTATCGTTATTTTCGAGTAACGATACTTTGTTGCAAACGAGGGTAGAAGAAGATCAGACACAAAGTCAGTCAACAATTCTGATGCAGATGGTTTATCTTGGCTTGGTAATCAGTTTGATTCTACTTGCTACCTATCTTAGTTACCGTGTTTATAGGAGTCAATGATAAATGGGAGAACATATCAACGTTACTCTGAGTTCGGGTCAGCGCAAGATGGATATGCGAATCCCTACTCAGATTGAAGTCACAAAACTCATCAAAGAAATCGACAATATTTTTGGACGAGCAACTGATAGGCGAAAATATCAGATCCGTGTCATCAATAAAGGTCTTATCTTGGATGAGGGAAAAGTATTAGCACATTACCCAGTCACGACAGGTGACTTACTTGAAATCGAGGAGGTATAAGGTGGAGAAGTCATTTGAATTTGACCAACAGACCTTTCAATTTGAAAAAGAAGAGACCAGTTGGCACTTGAGCCTCAAACGTTCAGATGTCGCCAGCCAGGATTTATCAGAATTGATGTTGTTGTCCTTGACACATCCGCTCTTCTTGAAACAGAAGATTAGCAGTGATGCAGATAGCGTCAGCTTTGATTACGAAGTAGAAAAAGATCAGCTTACTAGAGAAGAGCTCAAAAAGCGTCCTATGTCTGAGAGTCTGCGCGTGGCTCTCAATAGTCTGGTTTTTGAAGAGGCACTTTCTTTACCGGTGACCTTCTTCTTGCATCCTGAAAATATCTTCTTAACCAAGGATGGTAATCCTAAGCTGGGCTACCGTGCCTTGCCAGAGGTCATGGTTCCAAGACAGATTGGACAGGAGGACTTCCTGAGACAGCTGAAATCTTACATTATTACGCTCTTTACAGATTTGGACTTTATGGACCTCTACAATGGTTCGCTTGAAGTAGCTGACCTGCCAGATTTCCTGGATAGTGTCAGACAAGCCAAGTCTAGCCAAGAAGTTAGAGAGCAGTTGGAGAGTTTCTATCATTTCAAACTTAATGAGGAAGCACAGAAGCTAACCACAGTTGCGAAGTCACGTTATCAACTCTACAAGTACGCCTCTATTTGGCTTTCTGTTGTTAGTCTGATCTTGTTGATTCCGCTTATCTATCTGGTCTTTATCAATAATCCTTTTAAGGAAAAGATGCTGCAGGCAGATACCTATTTTGTTAAGACAGACTATACAGGGCTGATTGAAGAGCTTGAAAAAGTAGCGGTAGCCAATATTCCCTACACTCAAAAATATGAACTGGCTTACGCCTATATCCAGTCACAGGATTTGAGTGAGGAGCAGCGCACTATTGTCCTCAATAATGTTTCCCTAAAATCTGATGAACTCTACCTTGATTACTGGATTCAGATTGGACGTGGAGACAGTGAGGATGCTAAGGATACGGCTAAACGTTTGGATGATGTGGACCTGGTTCTCTATGCAATCAGCGCTCAGAAAGAAAAAGTTCAGGCATCAGATAGCCTATCTGGTAGCGAGCGTGAGCAGCAGTTGGAAGAGCTCCAAACAGAGTATGACAAGTATTGGGAGCAACGCACCAACGACCTAAATGGTGACGACCAGTCATCAACGACTACTAGCTCAGCTTCATCAAGCGCCAGCAGTTCCTCTACTAGCAGCGCAAGTTCAGCTAGCAAATAGGAGGTCTTATGGGATTAGAACTTATCTTTTATAAGAATGGCATTCGCTATCACCAAGATCTCCAAGATGGTAAAAGCCTACACTTAAACCAGTTTTTAGATTTAGAAAGTGATCTTGTCTTGAAAGAAAGCCAAGGTCAGCTCTACTATCAACTGGCTGATGATCTTGGTCAGCTTGAAAATGGGCAGGAGCTTCTAGGAATTTCCTTCTATTATATTGCCAATCAGCTTTGTCATTCTTATGATCCTTTGGACAAGGCAGAGCTTCTCTTGTCATCAGGCAAAGGTGCTGATATCTACTTACCAAATTTTTCAGCCCAGCTTGTTTTGAAAAAAGAAGCAAGAGAGTGGCGACTACATTGTCTATCAGGAACTTACTATTTCAATAATCTCTTGACTGACAAGGAAGAAATCCTCCTTCAAGATGGAGATGAGATTAGTTTTGAAGGTTTGACGGTTCATATCTTCTCAGATGAAATCATGGTTTCTTCTGGTGTAGAAGTCTCTGATTCTCTGGCTAGTCTAGCTCATTCTCGTTATGATTTTTATGAGGACTATCCAGATTATCACCGTTCTCCAAGGATTATCTACCGTAGTTCAGAGGAAAAGATCAGCATCAATGCTCCTGGAAATGAACCGACCAAACCGAGAGATGAACTCTTAAAACTCATTATTCCGCCTATTGCCATGATAGCCATCACCGTCTTGATTTCGATCTTTTATCCTCGTGGGATTTATGTCATCATGACCATGGCGATGAGTTTGATTACAACTGTCTTTTCTATCCAAGGTTATTTTAAAAACCGTAAGCAGTACAAGGAAGATTTGGCAGAGCGTATCAAGGCTTACAAGCTCTATTTGGCGGACAAGTCTATCGAGCTCAGCCAATTAGCCAAGGCTCAAAAAGATGGTCAGCTCTATCACTACCCTGATTTGGGACGTTTGGAGAAAATGGCGCAGGTCTTTTCACACCGAATCTATGAGAAAACGCCCTTGCACTTTGACTTTCTCTATTACCGTCTGGGTCTGGGTCAAGTTGACATCAGCTATCAGCTGACCTATTCTAAGACTGAGCGTTCTGGTATCAAGGATCCTCTGGAAACAGAAGGCTACGCCCTCTACAATCAGAACCGCAAGATTTCAGACATGCCAATCGTTGCCAATCTGTCTCACGGTCCTGTGGGTTACATCGGACCAAGAGAGCTTGTTTTGGAACAGCTCCAGCTCATGGTCAACCAGCTTGCCTTCTTCCATTCCTACCATGATATTCAATTTATCACTATCATGCCAGAGGAGGAAAAGGACCAGTGGGAGTGGATGCGCTGGCTGCCACATGCTAGCCTTCAAGACATGAATGTTCGTGGCTTCGTCTACAACCAACGTACCCGTGACCAGGTCCTCAACAGCCTTAATCAGATTCTCAAGCTCCGCAAGGCACAAGCAGAGAGCAAGGAAGCTAGTGAGTCTTCCCTCTTTGCCCCCCACTATGTGGTCCTAGTGACAGATGAAAAGTTGATTTTGGATCACGTCATCATGGAGTTCTTCACCGAAGATCCGACAGCCCTTGGTTGTTCCCTGATTTTCGTGCAGGACGTCATGAGTTCCCTGTCTGAAAATATCCAGACCGTCATCAACATCAAGGACCGAAACACTGGTCAGTTGGTCATGGAAGAGGGCAATCTCAAAGAGATTGACTTCGCTTTGGACCACTACCCGACTGACTTCGACAAGGAGTCCCTCTCTCGCCGTCTGGCGCCACTCAACCACCTGCAGAACCTCAAGAGTTCCATCCCTGACACCGTGACTTTCATGGAGATGTATGGGGCTGAGGACTTTGAAGATCTGGGTGTTTTGGCAAGATGGCAGAGCAATGCTCCATATAAATCCCTAGCTGTGCCTCTGGGACTTAGAGGTCAGGACGACCTAGTCTACCTCAATCTGCATGAGAAGGCCCATGGCCCTCACGGACTGATTGCAGGAACGACAGGGTCAGGTAAGTCAGAGGTTATCCAGTCTTATATTCTCAGCCTAGCTGTCAATTTCCACCCGCACGATGTCGCCTTTCTTCTGATTGACTACAAGGGTGGGGGGATGGCCAACCTCTTCAAAGACCTCCCTCACCTTCTCGGTACCATTACCAACCTTGACGGTGCCCAGTCTATGCGTGCCTTGGTTTCCATCAATGCCGAGCTCAAACGCAGACAGCGCCTCTTTGCCCAGGCTGACGTCAACCACATCAACCAGTACCAGAAGAAGTACAAGCTTGGCGAGGTCGATGAACCCATGCCTCACCTATTCTTGATTTCAGATGAATTCGCAGAGCTTAAGAGCAATCAACCAGACTTTATGAAAGAGCTGGTCTCAACAGCACGTATCGGACGTTCCCTAGGAATCCACCTGATCCTAGCTACTCAAAAACCAACAGGTGTCGTGGATGACCAAATCTGGTCTAACTCCCGCTTCAAGCTGGCCCTTAAAGTGGCAGACCGACAGGATTCTAACGAAATGTTGCACACACCAGATGCGGCAGAGATTACGCAGGCAGGACGTGCCTACCTACAGGTCGGCAATAACGAAGTCTATGAACTCTTCCAGTCAGCCTGGTCAGGAGCAGACTACCAACCAGACAAGGAAGACCAAGGAATCGAAGACCATACCATCTATGCCATCAATAGCCTAGGCCAGTATGAAATCCTCAACGAAGACCTCTCAGGACTAGACGATGTCGAAGACATCCGCCAAGTCCCAACAGAACTGGATGCCATCGTTGACAAACTCCAGCAACTGACCCAAGCACAAGGCATCAAGAGCCTCCCACAACCCTGGTTACCACCGTTGGAGAAACAGATTGCATTGACCGCCTTGAGACCAGAGAGCTATCGTGAGCTTTGGAAGTCTGGCTCAGCGCATTTAGAAGCTATTATTGGTCAGATTGATGTCCCAAGTCAACAAGCTAAACTTCTAGCTACACATGACTTTGAAGCAGACGGGAACTTAGCTCTTTACTCAGCACCGGGTATGGGGAAATCAACCTTCCTACAAACCTTACTGATGGACTTGGCTAGACAAAATCAACCAGACCAGCTCCATTTCTATCTCTTTGACTTTGGAACCAATGGTCTCTTGCCTTTAGCTAAACTGCCACATACAGCTGATTACTTTACCATTGATGGAACAGAGAAACTCAGCAAGTTTGTTGGACGCATGCAGGAAGAAGTTGCTTCTCGTAAGAAGCTCTTTAGTAAAGAAGGTGTTTCAACGCTAGCCCTCTACCAACAGATGACTGGTCATACCTTGCCACAGTTAGTCATTGCCATTGATTCCTATGATGGTATTAAGGAAGGTGACTATGGTGATGCCCTAGAAGCTTGCTTCCAAAGTTTGTTGCGTGAGGGAAGTAGTTTAGGTATTTACCTTGTCTTGACTGCTGGACGAGTTGGTGCTGTTAAACCAGCCCTACAAGCCATGATTAAGAGTCGTATTGTCCTCAAGATGACGGATGATTCGGATGCTCGCTCATTGATTGGACGTCATGACCATATCATGGAAGACATCCCAGGTCGTGGACTTATTCGCCTAGAAGAACCAGAGGTCTTCCAAGTTGCCCAAGCTAGTCAAGGACAAGAAACCTATCACATTATCAAGGAACTTCAAGAAGAAGCTGAGAAGATGAGTCAGTCTTGGACAGGAAATCGTCCTAAAGCTATTCCGATTGTACCTGAAACCATGACACTTGAAGACTTTATGGCTAAAGAAAGCGTTAAAGCATCTCTTCAGGCAGGGGACATCCCTATTGGACTTGATATGGTACATGTAGAACCCGTCACGCTTAAATCAGACCGCTTCAAGCACCTAGCTTATATCTCTGACAATGGTGAATCGCTTGAGAATATTGGTCGCCATCTCTTAGATGTTTTGGTGCAAGTACCGACTAAAAAAGTAATGTTAATTGATACGGATAATCTCTATAGTGATTGGTCTCAAAAAGTTCGAACCTATATCACACGAAAAGAGGAGTTACCGATGTTCGTTCAACAATTGGAATCGATTTTCAAGGAACGTCAGGGAAGTTCGAGTGGGGATGATTGGTTTATCTTCATTCCAAATACACAAGATTTCTTTGCATCTGCTGGAATGACAATCGATAGTTGGAATGATTTATTTACAGAAGGGTACAAAGTAGGACTCTACTTCGTTCTTGGAGGGATGTATCAATTCCTTGGAACATCAATTGATGCTTTTGCTAAGAAAGTTCGTCTGGACAGTCACTTGATACTTCTGGGCATGCGTCTCATTGATCAGTCCTTCCTTGATAAGGCATATAATAGTAAGGAACCACATCTTAATAAGGATGAAGTTTATCTCCATGATAGACGTCACTATGAAAAAGTAAAACTAACCAGTTAGAAAGGTGGACATTATGTCAACAATTCAAAGTAATGCCTCGTCTGCTCAAGCTAGCGCAACAGCTATCAGTAGCGGTTCAGCAGGAATAGGTGCTGTTTCTTCAGGTAGTAAGGACAGCAATAGCAGCTATAGTGGAAAAGGAACCATGGATGGAGCTATTGATAATGAGGCGTTTTACAGTCATCAGGTTTCAGAACAGATTTCACAATTTGTATCCTTTGTCCATGCGATGGCAAGTGAGTTTGAAGCTGTAGATGCTGGACTTGGTGCCCAACTTAGCACACCAACAACCAGTCTCCCATCAACGACTCCTAAAACAACAAAAACAACTGATCTTCCCTATACTAATTATTTTAAGTAAGAGGTTAGGAGATGACAGAGACACGATTAAAAGATCTTGACAAAGAGATCGAAGCTAACAAAGTTGCCTTAGAAAATTTAGAGACAGAACGAAAGAAGGACATTCGTCTGGAAGATGAAGTTTTGGATCTGACAGGTATTATCAATAGCAACTTACGTGAGTTATCTTACATGCCTCTATCTCAGTCAAGAGAAGAGAGTTTGATGAATGAGCTAGATGGTCTGCAAAGATTGACCAAGACTTTGGATGGTCATTTTAGAGATAGAGATGCTTATTATCAAAAGACTAAGCAATCCCTCCTAGATAAAGGAGAAGAGCTCAGCTATGAGAAAAAACGTACTTTAAGAAGTATAGAAGAAAAGAAAGGGGATAAAACCAATGGTTAAAGTAGATGCAGGTGGCTTGTCAGCTATGGGAAGTAGTGTTTCAACCGCAAGTAACAGCCGTTCGCAGGCCTTGAATCAAGCCCTAAGTTCATTTGCACAATTTGCAGGAGCAAGTGACTTAAAAGGTAAGGCCTATGATAGTGCCAAGAATTACCAAGCTAGTGTTTTAACGCCATTGCTTCAGGGACTTATTATCTATACTGAAGCAGTAGGAAGTGCCGCAAGTACACTTTCCTCAACCTATGCCAGCCTTTGTGGAGGTGAGAGTTTAGATAGTGATCAGTTGGAAGCTGAGATTAATAGCAAGCAGGCTAGTGTTATAACGGCTCAAAATCTTGTTAGAACTCTCTCAAAAGATGAGAATGTTACAGCTGCCACACGTAAACAAGCCAGTGATTATGCCAGCTCATTACAAAGTGACCTGAATAAGACCCGAGAGAAGTTGAGAAAACTTAACGAGTTTGACCGCCAATCTTCAACAATCGTTAGTAATATTTCTGCACTTGAAGGAGCCCTTAAGTCAGGGACAGCTCAAGTTGTGGCAGATTTTAATGGCTTTTGTGCGACAACAGGTTTTCGAAGCTATCAGAGTAGTGACTTACCTTGGGCGACTGAGTTGAAAGATACATGGAAAAAACGTCAAGTTGTTATGGAAGCCTTGAAAACTCAAGAGGATATGACAGAAGAGGAAGCCAAAGCAATCACTGATTACTATGGAGTGACAGGAGAATATGAGAAGGAAATTATTTTCTATGACAATTACTTTGGTTATGGAAAGAGTAAAATCTCTGTTTCTGCATCAACAGATAGTGATGTCGCGATTAAGTTTGATAAGGGAGTTTTTTCTGGCATTGGACTAGGAGAGTCAGCTTCAATTAGTAAGGATGGTTCAACCGAAGGGACTCTTAAAGGTAGTGCACTTTCAAGTGATTCTTTGACACCATCTAGTACAGGGAAAGTTGGCCCAGAAGAAGCTGGTATTAGTTTTACTTTGGAAAAAGATAATACAAGTCTTACTATGGGTTACAAGTATGTCAATGGTGTTATGGCAAGTTATGCCAGCAAAAAGACTACAGTCAATAATGCTGTTGAAGTGTCAACGGATAAGGAAGTAAAAACAGATGTTTCAGTTGAGACAGAGTATGGTAAGTATCAGAGAAATAATGATGATGGTTCATATTATGACTTGGCTGGAGCGACTGTGAATGTTGTTTCAGGAGTAGTATCCTCTGGTGTTGAAACAGCTAAGGAAGTTGGAACTTTTGTGTGGGATAATATTGGAACAATTGCAGTAGGGACTGTTATTATTGGTGGTACTGCTTTAGCTGCTATTTATCTTAGCCCATATATTGCGGTAGGTTGGCTTGTTTCTTCAGCAGTAGCGACATTTAGTGTTAACAGCGGAGAAAATGACGGAGAGAAATAATGAACAATAAATTGATTACAAAAATTGCAGAACAATCAGTAAAAACTATTTATTTTTATCAACAACTATTTCGTATCGTTTTTATCATTTTAGTAGTAGCTATTGATATAGTCGTAGTTCACCAGCTATTAACGGTCGGTAATTCAACTTTGACTACTGTATTAGCACTAATATTGGTGTTTGTGGTAGCCTGTATTGTTGTTTATCATAATATCTTTACTGCAGCGATTGATGATATCTTAGTTAATCAAATTGATATTAAAAAATATCTAGAATTTCGAGTTTATGTAGAATCAAAAAGTAACAAAAAATCGAAAAAAATAACCCGAAATCTTCTTGTATTTTCAGAGGGTGTAGCAGCTTACTATCAAGGTGATTTTGAAAAATCTCTTAATTACTTACAGCGTTCTGATTGGAGAATGGTATCTATCCCAGATAGGGAGAAAATGCGAATGAACATTGCTTATTTTTCCGGTTTGGTACGGTTAGAGAGTAATAAAGGGGATGAAGTTGATTATTTCCAAACTATAGGTGTGAGTAAAAAGAGTAAGGAATACAAGGTTTACAAAAATATGATTAGTGCTATACAGAATATTTATAGGGGAAATGTTGATGATTTTTTTGAAGATTTTATTCCTACTAATCGGTTATCTTTAATTATGAAATATTATTTTCTTGCATTGAATTATGTTAATCAAGATAATGTGAATACTGCTAAAACCTATTTCCAAGAAATTGTAAATGAAAACCCAGAACTATTTTATGTCCGTGAAGCTAAAAAATATTTAGAGGAGAACTAATATGACTGAAAGACAAGTGCTACCAATCGGTACAGTAGTAAGAGTGAAGAAAGCAAGTGAGAATCTGATGATTTCAACGCTTTTTCCGGTAACTGAAAAAAATGGAGAACGAGGCTACTTTGATTTTGGAGCAGTCCCACTTCCTTTAGGTGTTACAAATGAACAAACTGCTTTTTTCAATAAAGAAGATATTGAGGAAGTCGTATTTGTAGGTTATATTGATATACATTTTCAACAGCTAACTGAAAATTATGATGCCATTGTATCGGGTATTGAATATCCTAAATTAACAGTCGCAGCATTTAATCAAAAAGATTAAGAGAGAAGATCTTATATCCACAAAGGCTAGAACTTACTTCTTAATCAGACTGGAGCACTATGAAAAAGATAAAAAGGATAAGCTTTGCTTTGCTCGCTTTCACAGCATTGTTAATGTTGGTAGCTTGCAAGGGTTCAGCAAAGATTCAAGGAACTTGGAAGGCTCAAGATCCGAGTGATAATAATATGAAGGTAGTTATTACAGACACTAGCATTTCAATTGATGGTGAAAGTAGTGACTATACTCAGAATGGTATCGGTATCGTCAACGGTATTCACTACTATGTAATCAAACTGAAAGATTACGATAATTATTATTCGATTATCTTTCCAGACAGTGATGACGATGTAGCGATTATGCTTCAGATTGATGATACAGATGAGCCATTACAGGGAAGTATGATTCTGGCAATGAATAAATCTGAAACACCAGATTATACTGACTATGCTGAAAAGTATATGGATACTTCCCAATAACGAAAACTGGCTCTTTGTCAACTGTAGTGGGTTGACTAAATAATTAAGCACGAGAGAGAATCAAATTGGTTCTCTCTTTTGTTGCGTTCAAAGCGAGAAGAAT
>NZ_JAFBEH010000026.1 GCF_016908645.1 Streptococcus loxodontisalivarius | reverse complement strand
AATAAGACAATAACCACGTAACGGCTACTGTCTTGATATTATTTTTGGGCTTAAAGCATTGATATACTTGACAAATGGTAGAAAATTATAGAGCCATTAAAAAGAGCGAGACAGAATCATTTCTGCCTCGCTCTTTTTATTTTGAAATTCAGAAATTTTTCAGTAAAGCTTGAAAATCTTTTGGATAGTAGTACACTAGTAGTGCTGATTAATAAAGGAGAAATCGCATGAAACTTTATGTCCAACTGATGATTATTCTTTTCTTCTCTCTTCTGGGAGAAGGAATTTCGAGCGTATTTAATCTACCAATTCCTGGCTCAATCATCGGGCTCATTCTACTCTTTATAGCTCTGCAATTAAAATGGGTTAGACTCAGACAGATTTTTACTGTGGGAGAATTTCTCCTGGCTAACATGACCATCCTCTTTCTACCAGCTGGGGTTGGTATTATGGAGAAATTTGATGTTATTGCGCCAAATCTACTCCCTATCCTTCTAATTACCTTCGGTGCCCTCTTTTTGAATATAGCTGTTATTGCTCTAGTGGTTTCCTATATCAAGAAAAAATATGAGGGTGATTATGAAGATAGCTCAAAAAGTAAGAATAACATATCATAGTAAAAGGAGTACAGGATGTCTGATTTAACAAGTAATCCTATTTTTGGATTGACTCTATCTATTTTCGCCTATTTTTTGGGAATGCTACTTTATCGACGCTTTCCAAATCCACTGACAACTCCACTACTCTTAGCGACAATCATGATTATTGTCTTTCTGAAAGCCAGTGGCATTTCTTATAAGGACTATTATATCGGTGGAAGCTATCTTAATATGCTTATTGTCCCTTCGACAGTAGCGCTAGCCATTCCTCTCTATCGTAATTTTCACTTGATGAAGCACCACTATCGCTCTATCTTAGCTGGCATCAGCATTTCCACCTTGATCAATACCATCTACACTGCTCTGATTGCCAAATATTTTGGCATGGATTATTTTTTAGCGATTTCCCTCTTTCCAAAATCAGTCACAACCGCTATGGCTATTGGAATTAGCGAAAAAATGGGTGGTATGACAACTGTTACTTTGGTGGTGGTTGTCCTGACTGGTATCTTTACAAGCGTTGTCGGACCAAGCTTTCTAAAATTCCTCAAAATCGACGATCCTGTTGCCTTCGGTTTAGCCCTTGGGGGAACTGGTCATGCGGTCGGAACTGGTGCTGCCCTGCGTCACGGTCAGGTCCAGGGAGCAATGGCTGGGCTGGCAATCGGTGTGACTGGTATCATGTATGTTGTCATCAGCCCAATCGTTGCACAAATCATTTTAAAATAAACACTCTATAATTGAAAAGCTCCGAATCTTCGGAGCTTTTGTCATTCCTTAAATCTGTTGACTGAGATTAATCATTTCAAGTAGCCCTTGAGCGCACTCACTACCTTTGTTACCGACTTTTGATCCAGCTCTTTCAATAGCTTGTTCAATGTCTTCTGTTGTAATGACACCAAACATGACTGGAATTGGACTGCTTAAATTGATTTGGCCCACACCTTTAGCGACTTCGTTGCAGACCAAATCATAGTGGCTAGTACTACCTCTGATAACACTTCCCAGTGTAATCACTCCATCGTATTTACCGCTGTCAACTAATTTACGTGTGATAAATGGAATTTCAAAGGCACCTGGCACCCAGAAAACGTCGATATTTTCAGGATCTACTTCATTTCGAACCAGACTATCCTGAGCTCCACCCAATAGTTTTGAGGTGATAAATTCGTTAAAACGGGCTACAACGATAGCAACTTTAAGATTTTTTCCGATAAATTTTCCTTCAAATGTAGTCATAATAAATACTCCTTAAGCTTCTAATAGGTGATGAAATTTGTCTTTTTTGGTCTGAAAATAGGCCTGATTTTCTGAATGCTCTGCCATTATCAGTGGGATTCTTTCCGTAATTGTAATGCCTTTGTCCTCAAGTTGGCTGAGTTTTTCAGGATTATTGGTCATGAGTTTGATACTATCAATTCCTAGAAAATCTAGAATATCAGCTGCGATTTGATAATCACGCGCATCTGCTTCAAAACCTAGTGCAAGATTGGCATCGTAAGTATCCAAACCCTCTTCCTGCAATTGATAAGCGCGCAGCTTATTTTTCAAACCAATACCACGACCTTCCTGACGAAGGTAGAGAATGGCGCCACGACCCTCGTCTTCAATCTTAGCCATCGCTGCTGACAACTGCTCACCGCAGTCACAACGGTGCGATCCAAAGATATCTCCTGTTAGACACTCCGAGTGCAATCTAACAAGTAGGTCTTGCTCAGAGCTTATATCACCCTTGGATAAGAGGAGATGCTCTTTGCCAGTTTCATCCTCGAATAATCTCAATTCAAAATCACCGAGCTCCGAAGGCAGCTGCACCTTGGGGCTATCTTGAAAAGCCATATAGCGAGCCAGCTCATCAACTTCAATTAGGGGTAGATTCCACTCTTTTGCCAACTGATAGAGTCTCTCTTTTCTTGCCATGCTTCCGTCATCATTGAGAATCTCACAGATATAGGCTGCCTGACTAGTTCCAGCCAGATAAGCTAAATCCAAACTGGCTTCTGTATGTCCTCGACGTTTAAGAACTCCACCTTCTCTACCGACTAGCGGGAACATGTGACCAGGTCTTAGAAAATCACCTGCCTGACTATCTGGATTTCCAAGTTCACGAATGGTTTTGGCACGTTCGAATGCAGATATTCCTGTTGTTGACGTCCTATGATCAACACTAATCGTAAAGGCTGTTCCGTGAGGATCCGTATTGTCACTTGTCATCGCCTTAAGATTCAGACGCTCTGCAATTTCCTCAGAAACAGGTGCGCAGATAAGACCACGCGCATACTTGGTCATAAAGTTAACTGTTTCAGGACTAGCGTACTGGGCAAGTCCAACCAGGTCACCTTCCGCCTCACGATCATCGTCATCAACAACGATAATCAAACCACCTGCTTGTAATTGTTTAATAGCTTCTTGAATTCGTTTCATTACCACTTACCTCCTCGTAAGTCCAATTGTGCCTTGACATACTTAGCTAAAATATCAGTTTCCAAATTGACCTCTGCTCCTGCTCTCAACTCTGTAAGATTCGTTTCAGCAGCCGTATGTGGAATCAAAGAAACTGAAAACTGGTCTTCACTTGCCTCCACAACTGTCAAACTAACACCGTTCAGAGTAACAGACCCCTGACTAACAATCTGACCTCTCAAAGTCTTAGGATAGCTAAAGCTTAATAGCAGAGCATTTTCATCCTTATGGCGATTGATCAGTTTAGCTAGACCATCACTGTGTCCAGAAACCAGGTGCCCCTCGAAACGATCCTGAGTTGACATGGCAGGTTCTAAGTTGACTAAACTACCAATTTTCAACTGACTAAAACTGGTACGTTTATAGGTTTCAGGCATAATATCAACTGTAAATTGATTAGAAGTCTTTTGAACACAGGTTAAGCAAACACCATTTACTGCCATACTATCACCAATAGCGTAATCTCTTAACAAATCATGACTAGCCTTGATGCTAAGTTTTATGCTGTGACTGGACTTTTGAATTTTACTGATTTTTCCTTGTTCTTTAATCAATCCTGTAAACATCGCTCGCTCCTTCTGGTGTATAAGCGAAGGTCTGACCCTAGCTGTTCAATCTCAAAATCAGAAAGCTCAGTAACCTGATGACCCAACCTCTGACTTGAAAATGCTGCTCTGCTATTGCCACCCAGTAATTTAGGCGATAGGTAAGTTATCACATCATCCCAAAGGTCAGCTGCCAAAAAGCTATCATGAACCTCTGCTCCGCCCTCAACATAGAGCGACTGTATGCCTTCTTGGTAGAGGCAAGCAACGATATCACAAATCTCAAAAGAAGCTGGCTTGAGCAGTCGAACATGCTGGGGAAGATTTTCAAGTTCCTGATCTGTTAGCAACCAAAGCGGTGCACTGCTATTTTCAAAAAGCTTCAAATCAGGATGCTCCAAGAGTCGTCCTCGCCTATCCAAGACGACACGAACAGGAGGATAGAGGGAAGCCCCACTTGTAAGGAGACTCGGATTATCAGTCAGGGCTGTCTGACTTCCAATCAAAATCGCTTGATAGGAAGCTCGCTCCAAATGAACACGATCAAGTGCCTCCTCATGTGTTATGGCTGTCCTCTCATTCTGAAGAGCAATTTTGCCATCAAGACTAATAGCCTGTTTCAATGTTATATAAGGCCTCTTATGTTCAAAATAGTGATTGTAGAAGGGATTTAAGGCTCTAGCCTGCTCTTCCAAGCACCCATAAGTGACCTCGACACCATGATTTTCTAGATATGCCACCCCTTGACCAGCTACCAGAGGATTGGGATCAAGCTGGGCAATCACCACCTGCTTTATACCAGCCTCAATAATCGCCTGACTGCAGGGAGGCTGTTTTCCAAAGTGGTTACAAGGCTCCAATGTTACATAAAGTGTTGAATTGAATAGTTTTTCAGGAGTTTTGCAAGATAGCAGAGCATTTTTCTCTGCATGTTCCTTGCCGAATTCTAAGTGTCCACCTTTTGCGATAATATCGCCATCTTGAACAATCACAGCTCCCACTAAGGGATTAGTGTGGGTTCTTCCAAGACCTTTTCTCGCTTCCGCAATAGCTTGCGCCATGAAATACGTATGCATCTTATCAGCTCCTTTCCAAATAAACCAAAAACCCCACTACCAGAGGTAGCGGGGCTTCAATCATCAAACTATGCCAAATAAGACTCCCTTAGCAACTTAAAATGTAACCTGAGGGAAATTTTCCTATTTTTGCTATCACAAAAAGACTGTCCTTTTCCGTGACAATTTGACTTCTTCTACCATCCAGACTATACTGTCGGTCCTAGAATCTCACTAGGTCAGCTTGCGCTCGCGGACTTCTTTATTTCATGACATACACTTAAGCAACTCTTCAACTAAGTTCACTAAGAACTCTCAAAATCATTGAAGGAAGGCTGATAAGCTCAATCACTAACAAAGTCACCGCCGGTCGGGAATTACACCCTGCCCCGAAGAAATATTCAATTCACAGAAATGATAACACTTACAAATTAAAGTGTCAAGAAAAAATGCAATATTTTTCATATTTTTCTCCTCAAATGAGAAAAAACGTATAAAAAAGACCACTTTAGACTGCCTAAGCAAGTCCAAAATGGCTCTTAAATGTTAATTTTGATAGTTTAACCAAACATCTGTTCCCACATGTTAAGGATACGTTCAAAGTTATCGGCATTGTCTGGAAGGGCAAAACCGCCACCTTGGTCGATTGACTTAATGGCTTCCATGTCCTCAGCTGTCAATTCAAAGTCGAAGACTGCAAGATTTTGCGCCATACGTTCTGGATTGATTGATTTTGGAATAGTCACCACATCACGTTGCAAGAGCCAACGAAGGATGACTTGGGCAACTGTTTTATTGTGTGCGACAGCGATTTCTTTCAAGAGAGGTTGCTCAAAGAGGTTACCATCTCCTGCTGAGAAAGGTTGCCATGCCACCATTTGAACGTCACGCGCAACCATTGCTGCTTGGTCTTCATGTCTTTGGTGGTAAGGATTGGCTTGAATCAAGTTAACAGCTGGTTTGACCTCGTTGAACTTGATAAACTCAACCAACTTTGCCTGAGTGAAGTTATCCACACCGATAGCACGAATTTTGCCTTCTTTGTAGGCTTCTGTCAAGTAACGCCAAGCTCCATAGATGTCACCAATTGGTTGGTGAAGCACGTAGAGGTCGATATAGTCCAATTGAAGCTTATCCAAAGAGCTTTCAAGCCCACGTTTAGCACCTTCGTAAGACATGTCTGACACCCAAAGTTTTGATGTGACAAAGATATCTTCACGCTTAACATTAGCACGCTTGATGGCACGACCGACGATATCTTCATTGCCATAAGCTGCGGCAGTATCGATCATTGGATAGCCCATTTCAAGTGCGGCTACGATTGCATTTTCAGCCTCAACTGGGTCAGTCATCTGCATGACACCCAAGCCAAGTTTTGGCATTTTTACGCCATTGTTCAAGGTTACAAATTCCATGATTTCTCCTCTTATCGTTTATTTCAAATTCTATTATAACAGATTAGTCTTTTGGTTTGATTTTGGAAATAGCTGAGCTGATATTACAGTTTTGTTTTGACCAGCTCAACAACCTTGCGACCGTGTTCTTGGGCACGCTCTGCCATTTTTGCAGTTACTTTGATCGGTGCAAGGAAATCTTCCACCTCGTATCCAACGAAAGCGTCAGCATTGTAGGCTTCTTTAGGGGCTCCTGTTGTTACTGAAGCAATCAATTTTTTGCCTTTAAGCTGAAAATTGTCTGCACCATGTGAGAAACCAAATTGGAAGGTTTCCTCCATCCAGCGTTCCAAAAGGGATGGCAAGTACGATAGTGTCAGCTGCCAAAAGACGCTCTTGCTCTTTTTGAATACCGATTTGGAAGTCTGGGTCATGTTTGGTCTTGCCAGTATCAAGTCCACGAAGTTCTTCGACTTCTTCTGTCAATTCAAAGTCAAAGATGTCGAGGTTTGATTGGAGCGTTTAAAGAGGGCAACACCCAGTTCCTCCTCCAAGCCCTTGAGCTGACGAGAAAGGGTGGGCTGGGTCATCAAGAGACGCTCCGCTTCCCGAGTGATATTGCCCTCCTCTGCCGTCACGACAAAATATTCTAAAACACGACTGTCCAAAATCCTCCCTCACTTTTTCGTCTATTATAACAAAAATCCATTGCTTCGCTCTCTTTCTAAATTGGTGGAAATAGAAAAACCAAACTTGCGTTTGGTTCTCACATCTATTCAAATAAATCACTCAAGATAGCTAGTCCTGTGTCGATTTCTTCTTGACTGAGGGTAAGTGGTGGGAGGAGGCGGATGACGTTTGCTCCTGCGGTTAGTACAACTAGTCCCTTGTCACGCGCAGCTTGAACTAACTGAGCTAGATTCAAATCTGTTTCAATCCCAATCATGAGTCCCAGTCCTCTGACTTGACTGACATGGGGATTTCCAGCTAATGCTTCAGCCAGTTTCGTCTGTAAATACTGACCTTTTTCTAAAGCGTCAGCCAGGAAGTCCTCTGTCATGATATCCAAGACTGCAGAGCTGGCTGCCATGGCTAGCTTGTTACCTCCAAAAGTTGAGCCGTGACTGCCGTAAGAAAAGGCTGCACCAAGCTCTGACTTAGCCAACATGGCTCCAACGGGCACCCCATTTCCCAAACCTTTAGCCAAGGTAAAGATGTCAGGCTGGATGCCGTAGTGCTGGAAGGCAAAGAGCTTACCCGTACGCCCCATGCCAGTCTGAACCTCGTCCACCATAAGCAAGAGCCCCTGCTCCTTGCAATAAGCTGCCAAATCGGTCACAAAGTTAGGATCCGCAGGCTGAACACCAGACTCGCCCTGAACCAGCTCAAGCATGACCGCAGCTGTGTCCTCAGTCACCAAATGTTTGACTGAGTCAAGGTCATTAAAAATAGCATAGCTGAAATGCGGAACACCCTGCCCAAACCCTTCCTTAATCTTGTCCTGTCCAGTCGCTGACATAGAGCCGAAAGTCCGACCGTGGAAGGAATTGACGAAGCTAATAATCTCCTGCTTGCCAGTTGCCTTACGAGCAATCTTAATAGCTGCTTCATTGGCTTCTGCCCCGCTGTTAGCAAAGAAAGCCAGATAGTCCATCTGACCAATCAATTTGCCTGCGACTTCTTCTTGGAGACTATTCTGATAAAGGTTAGGCGTGTGCCAAATCTTACTAGCTTGCTTTTCTAGCGCAGCACTTACCTGCGGATGAAAGCCCAGATTGGTAACTCCGATTCCAGTTGAAAAGTCCAGATATTTCTTGCCCTCTTGGTCAAAGAGGTAGTTGCCTTCTGCCTTGACGAACTCAATGTCCGCCCTCTTGTAGTTCTTGAATAATTTGCTCATCTCACACCTCGCTAATCACAGTTCCCGTCGTCAGATTGTCCCCAATCAGAACCTGACCGACACCTGCCGCCACCGTTTCAGCCGCCGACTCTAGCTTGGGAATCATGCCCCCAGTAATGATGCCAGCTTCGATTTTCGCTGGGATTTCCTTGGTCAATAGCTGAACTAGAACCTGACCATCTTCTAGGACACCCTTAACATCTGTCATCAAAATCAACTGATCTGCCTGCAGACTAATAGCTAGCGCTTTTGCCAGATAATCTGCATTAACATTGAGCAACTGCCCATCATCTGTATAGGCTAGACTAGCAAGTAGCGGCAATTTGTCAGCTGATAAGAGCTTGTCATAGTAGCTTTTATCAAGAGAAGTCACCTGACCCACATAGCCATATTTTTCCTTATTGAGAAAGTCAGCCGATACAGTCTTTAGGTCTTCCAAGCTGACCTGACTGACATCAAGTCCTGCTGCTGTCAATTCGTGAGCGAGATTCTGTCCAATTCGATTGAGCAGAGCCTCAGCTACCAAGGGCAGGTCTTCTTGATTAGTCACGCGTAGCCCATCGCACTTTTGACTGGCATGCCCGTGTTCTTCTAGGATTTGAGAAATGGCAATGCCTCCACCATGAACGATGAGGAGCTTGTGCCCCATCTTATGCCAGCTCTGCAATTGTTCCAAAATCTCTGGAGTAAGACTCTGACTGGCAATGCCTCCAATTTTAATCACGATTGTTTCTGACATAGGGTCTCCTTAGGTTCTGTAAAGGCTGTTGATTTTGACATAATCGTAGGAGAGGTCGCAACCCCAGGCAGTTCCTGTCTCACTGCCAGCATGCAAATCAACGGTAATGGTAATCTGATCTGAGTGCATGATGTCTCCCATCTCCTCCTCGTCAAAGCTAACAGGACTAGAAGCAAGCATAACAGGCAGATTGCCTAGACTGATGTCGATATTGTCTACAGGCACATCTACTCCTGCGTAGCCAACTGCTGCTAGGATACGTCCCCAGTTGGGATCTTCACCGAAAATAGCCGTCTTAACCAGACTTGAGCCGACAACGGATTTTGCCATCATACGAGCATCTAGCTGGTTGGGAGCATTGACCACATCTACTTGAATGAGTTTTGAGGCGCCTTCGCCATCTTTGGCAATCTTCTTGGCTAAGTCCTGCATGACAAATTCTAGCATGGCTTTAAATTTCTCAAAATCTTCTGTGTCTGGTAGGATTTCCTTGTTGCGCGTGCAACCATTTGACAGGACCAAAACCATGTCATTGGTTGAGGTATCACCGTCTACGGTAATCTGGTTGAAGGTCTTTTCAACATTATTTGAAAGGGCAAGCTGCAAGGTCTCACTGGAAATATTAGCATCGCAGGTAATGAAGGCTAGCATGGTTGCCATATTAGGATGAATCATGCCAGACCCTTTAGCAACACCAGCCATAGTCACCACATCACGTCCAAAATCTTCAGTAACGGCAATGGTCTTAACACCCGTATCCGTTGTCAAAATCGCCTTAGCAAAGTCATCCGCATTACCATTGACCACAATCTTAGATAGACCATTTTTCAAGGTATCCATAGGAAGCAATTCACCAATGACACCAGTCGAAGCCACTCCCACCAAGTCAGGCTCAATCTTCAACTTGTCAGCAGTCAGCTGCTGCATTTCAAACGCATCGTCCATCCCTTGCACACCCGTACAAGAATTAGCAACACCAGAATTAACCACGATTGCCTGCATCTTACCAGCCTTTTTGACAGACTGCTTAGTCACAATCAGCGGTGCAGCAATGACCTTATTGGTCGTGTAAACACCAGCCACACTAGCAGGCACCTCTGACACAACCCAACCAAAATCCATCTTATATTTCTTAAAACCAGCATGAAGCCCATCTGCCGAAAAACCAAGAGGACTCGCAATATTACCATCAATAACTTTCATATAAAACTCTTTTCTACTTTAATAACTTACTTATTTGAATCATTTCCGCTGTGGGATTATTGTTTTTTGATAGTCTCCTTAGGTAGTGGGGGTAAAACAATCCAGTGGATTGTTTTAGGTCGGCAACTGAAAATTAAGACTTGCCGAAAGTCCAGTGAACTATTTGAGGACGATAACAAAAAACCAAGAATTATCGTAAGGCATCGTCAAGTCGGTTGTTCCTATCGGACACAACCTAGACGCTGCACTAACGAAGTAGCAATTTATTATCGAAATCGCTACTTCTTGTCGCAAACCTCCGGTTTCATTACTAAAGGAAAAGCCTAGGGTCTTTTCCTTTCCCCCGAGCGACTTTGTCGCTCTTAGCACCACGGCGGAGACTATCGGATGTGGCGTACTTCGTACGCCTATATTCGATGAAAGCTATGCTTTCTCTATTTCCAACCTCAAAAGGTCTAGGAGACCTGTTGAGCTTATGTTTCTAGTATTAACCCATTCCCATCGGGAAAGATAGCTTTTTCCTAAAAGATTAGTCACTTGTTAAAACTAAAATGAAACATCAACCTACCGATCCATCTCTTACAAATAGGTTGCCTGTACTGGTAGTCCTAGACTTTCATCCCACCCCATCATCAGATTAAGATTTTGTACTGCTTGACCCGCTGCTCCCTTAATCAGATTGTCGATAACGGAGATAACCGTCAAAACGCCTGTTCGTTCATTATAAGCACAGCCGATGTCCGTGAAGTTAGTTCCCAATACAGCATGTAAATCTGGCAAACCATCTATCACTCGGACAAAAAACTTATCAGCGTAGGCTTTTTCAATAATAGCTTGCGCCTGAGCCTGACCAAGCCCTTCCTTGAGCTTGACATAACAGCTAGCCACGATACCACGATTGACTGGCAAGAGCGAAGTCGAGAACTGAATAGGACTCAGCTCTGGCTCAAAAAGCGCCAACTCCTGCTCAATCTCAGGGATATGCTGATGCTTGTTGAGTTTGTAGGTCACATAATTATCATGCACATTGACAAAGTGACTGCTGTCAGACAGGCCCTTGCCCGCACCCGTCAGACCGCTCTTAGCATCGACGATGATACTTTTTAGGTCAATAGCTTGCGCTTGAACCAAGGGCAAAAGAGCCAACTCAGTAGCCGTTGCATAACAGCCAGGATTAGAGATGAACTTCTTTCCCTTAAGGTCTGTAAACTCAGCCAAGCCATAGGTAAATTGGTCGATAATCTCTTGCTGCGCAGCTTCCTTACCATACCATTCTGTATAAATATGTGATGGTAGACGATGATCTCCTGATAAATCAATGACAGGAAAATCATTTTCAACAAAGCTCTTAGATAATTTTGATGCAATACCAGACGGTGTTGCGAAGAAAACCAAATCTGACTTATTCATGATACTTTCCGCATCAAAAGCTTCAATGACAAGGTCAGTCTGGCTTTTTAAATGTGGATAGAGATCAGATAAAGGTCGTCCGATTTCTTGAGTTGCATGAATAGATACTACTGTCACCTCTGGGTGATTTGACAAGATTTTCAATAACTCTAGACCGCTATAACCAGTTATACCAACGATTGAAACTTTCATATACAGAACTCCTTGAATATTTATACAAAATAGTTTACTGTATTTTTATACACAAGTCAAGCTTTTATTGCAAAAAAATAGTAAATAAAAAGAATATTATGAATAAAAACTCATAATATTCCACTTTTAGCGATATAATTCTGGACGCCTATCATCAAATACAGGAATTTGACCTCTAACCTGACTGACAAGTTCAAAGTCAAGATTACAGTAGAAAACACCTTCTTGGTGATCTGGTGCCTGCAATACAAGACGCCCCAGCGGGTCAACGACCATAGAATGCCCTGAAAAAACATTGTCAGGAGACTGTCCAACCCGATTAACAGCTACAAGATAAGCCTGATTTTCCACAGCACGCGCTCGCAGTAAAATCTCCCACTGCTCCTGACGCGCCTCTGGCCATTGCGCCACTACAAACAAAAGCTGACTCCCCCTGGACATAAGGGTCCTGATCCACTCAGGAAATCGAATATCGTAGCAGATTGCCGCCGAACAAGCCCGACCATCAAAGCTAAAATGCGACTCAGACTGCCCAGCCTGCAGATAGTCAGCTTCGGACATCAGCCCAAATAGGTGAACCTTGTCATAACTCGAAAGCAAGTTTCCTTCACGGTCAATAGCAAAGCTAGTATTGTAATAGCCATCCGATTTCTTGTTGGCAATGGAACCTGCTAGCAGATTTACCGCATGTTTCTTAGCAAAGCTTGATAGAAAATCTAAGCTGTCACGACCATTCTCATCAGCCAAATCAGCTAAGTGTTCCAAATCATATCCAGTGTTCCACATTTCTGGCAGGACGATAACATCAGGCTTTTCCAAAACAGCCTCTTCCAGAAATCTCAAAACCGTCCGCTTGTTTATCTCAGGTCGTCCATGAACAACATCCATTTGTACTAAGGCAACTTTCATTGCAAATTCCTCTCAACTTCTTTTAAAGAAAGAGCCTGAAATCAACATTTCAGACTCCTTGTCTTATTACTTTTTCTTACTTTCTTGAAAGAGTGACCAGATTAAACTGATTAGAATCAGTAAGAGAACGACGGACATCCACTGAAACTGACCCTGACTCAACTGCCAGAAAATCTGACAAAGCTGAGCCAAACTAGCAATCGAAAGAAAGACAAGTGCACATTTTTGAAAGAATGTCATGCTTAGAATTGACCTGCAACTGCTGCTAGAAGCTCTGCAATTTTACTTGCATCGCTACCACCTGCCATAGCCATATCTAGTTTACCACCACCACGACCTGCTACGATTGGTGCCAATTCTTTAATCATGTTACCTGCGTGAACATCTTTAGACTTGCTTGCAACGAGGACATTAACTTTCTCACCGATAGCCGCTACAAGGACAAGCACGTCTGAGTAGTCTTTTTGTTTCCAGTTGTCAGCAAATGTACGAAGTGCACCTGCGTCTGCAACATCAACTTGACTAGCAATGAAGCGCACGCCATTAGCTTCTTGAACATCTTTAAAGACATCACCAGCTGCTGCAGCCGCTGCTTTTTCTTTAAGCTCTGCATTTTCTTTTTGAAGATCACGTAGTGAATCGCTGAGGGCTTGTACCTTAGCTGCTGCATCTTTCAATTGCGGAGCTTTAACAGTAGCAGCAATCTCTTTAAGGGTATCTTCTTGGCTGCGGTAAGCTTCAAAGGCTTGTTTACCAGTCACTGCAAGGATACGACGAGTTCCTGAACCGATACCTTCTTCTTTAACAATCTTGAAGAGACCGATTTCTGATGTGTTGGTCACGTGAGTACCACCACAGAGCTCGATTGAGTAGTCACCGATTGTGACAACACGGACAACCTTACCGTATTTTTCACCAAAGAGGGCCATAGCACCCATTTCTTTAGCTGTGTCAACATCTGTCTCAACAGTGACAACTTGGATAGCTTTCCAAATTTGTTCGTTGACTTCTTCTTCAATGCGACGAAGTTCTTCTGCTGTTACTGCCTCAAAGTGAGTGAAGTCAAAACGCAAGAATTCTTCTTCGTTCAATGAACCAGCCTGAGTTGCGTGTTCACCGATAACATGGTGAAGGGCTGCATGGAGCAAGTGAGTGGCTGTGTGGTTTTTCTCAACAGCCAAACGACGCTCTTTGTTGATTTCAAGTGTGTAAGTTGTTCCAACTGAAAGTGATGCCAAAACGTTTACAGTGTGTAGAGGTTGACCATTTGGTGCTTTTTGAACATCAACAACCTCAGCAACTGTATCACCCTTATCATTTTTGATGACACCGTGGTCAGCAACCTGTCCACCCATTTCAGCATAGAATGGTGTTTGAGCAAAGACAAGAAGAGCTTGACCTTCTGAAACTGCTTCAGTACGTTCATTATCAGCGATGATGACTGAAAGACTTGACTCAAGGCTGTCAGCTCCGTAGTCAAAGCGTGATTCTTCAACGATACCAGCTAGGGTTTCATTTTGCATACCCATTGAACCACCCTTAACAACAGCTGCACGCGCACGGTCTTGTTGTTCTTTCATGGCTGCTTTAAAGCCTTCGTGGTCAATCTTGTAGCCCGCATCTTCTGCCAATTCCTCTGTCAATTCAACCGGAAATCCATAAGTATCATAAAGTTTGAAGATATCTTTACCTTCAAGTGTGTCTTTACCTTCAGCCTTAAGCTGCGCAAGCAATGAATCCAAGTGACCGCTACCAGCATCGATAGTACGAGCAAATGTTTCTTCTTCACGTTTAACGATTTTCTCGATAAAGTCACGTTTTTCAAGCACTTCTGGATAGTAACTTTCCATGATTTGTCCAACAGTTGGAACCAATTTGTAAAGGAAAGTTTCGTTGATGCCAAGACGGCGACCGTGCATAACCGCACGACGGAGAAGACGACGAAGAACGTATCCACGACCTTCATTTCCAGGAAGAGCACCATCACCGATAGCAAATGAAAGTGCACGGATGTGGTCAGCGATAACCTTGAAGCTCATGTTGTCGCCATCTGGATCGTAAGTTTTACCTGACAATTTCTCTACTTCACGGATGATAGGCATGAAAAGGTCAGTTTCAAAGTTTGTTTTTGCCCCTTGCATAACAGCTGCAAGACGTTCAAGACCCGCACCCGTATCAATGTTTTTATTTGGCAATTCTTTGTATTCTGAACGAGGTACAGCTGGGTCAGCATTGAATTGTGAGAGAACGATGTTCCAGATTTCGATGTAACGATCGTTTTCGATATCTTCAGCCAAAAGACGAAGTCCGATATTGTCTGGATCGAAATCTTCACCACGGTCGAAGAAAATCTCAGTATCTGGACCTGAAGGACCAGCACCAATTTCCCAGAAGTTATCCTCGATTGGTACCAAGTGACTTGGTTCAACACCACAAGCAATCCAACGGTTGTATGAATCTTTGTCATCTGGGTAGTAAGTCATGTAGAGCTTATCTTTAGGGAAATCAAACCATTCTGGACTCGTCAAGAGCTCAAAGCCCCACTCGATAGCTTCATCACGGAAATAGGCACCGATAGAGAAGTTACCAAGCATTTCAAACATAGTGTGGTGGCGAGCTGTTTTACCAACATTTTCAATATCGTTAGTACGGATTGATTTTTGAGCATTGGTAATACGTGGATTTTCAGGAATCACTGATCCATCAAAATATTTCTTCAAAGTCGCAACACCAGAGTTGATCCAAAGAAGCGTTGGATCATTAACAGGAACCAAGTTAGCAGAAGGCTCAACAGAGTGCCCCTTAGATGACCAGAAATCCAACCACATTTGACGAATCTGAGCAGACGATAATTGTTTCATTATATAAGATACCAAGAGCGTTAAGAAAGCGAGAAGAAAATAGGAGACCGACACTGTGTGCCTGCACACAAGGAGGTCTATCTTTTTCTCGACGCTTTTAGCTCGGGTTCAATTCAGCATACTCGCTAAACCAAACCTTCCTTTCATTTTATTTATTTCAGAAAAGAGCAGGATCAACATGTGACACAGCATTTAGCCCGAGTTCGATTTTAAGACTCGAACCCGATGCCCTTTCCTTTCATTTTATAATATTTTGAAGAGAACTGTTTTCCGATAATCACAAGACGAATTCAGTTCCTTTCGTTTTAAATGTCTCTTTTCTTTCTTCAACAAAGGGATGAAGCGTTAGCAGCCATTGTGAAGAAATAAAAATGACAAAATCAATCAAACGAAGGGCGAGAAACCGCGGTACCACCTTCATTCAATGACTTTGTCATTCTTCATTATGTCTTTAGTTATAAGATAAGGTAGCAAGTCTTTCACTCCATCCGTGGCTCGCAGCAACCGCCATTTTTCTGTATCAGGATTTTGAAAAACTTTTCCTTATCTGAGTTACCCACTCTCAAGCAGATAACTCTCATTTTACTTGATTTTAGGTCTTAGGTCAAGCTATCTTAGTTAGCTTCTGTTGTACTTGAGCTTTCAGTCGTCGTTGTATCTGAGCTAGATGATGCTGACGATGAAGAGCTTGAGCTACTTGATGATGAACTTGAGCTTGATGATGAGCTAGATGAACTTGAAGTTGTTGTGTATTGTGCCAAGATTGTTGAGAAGGCAGTATCTTTGATTTTCACATTTGCTTTTTCAAGAGCTGCTGCAATCACTTGGTTTTGGAAGTTTGTATCTGACTCATATTGGTTCATCAAGAGAGTTTTCAACTCACTCTTATAATCTTTCCAGTTTGAAGATTTTTCTTCACGAGAAACTGTCTTAACGATGTAGTATGTGTATGTGTAAGTTGATGAATTAAGAACCTTGATAACACTTGAAACAGTACCAGCATCTTGAGAAAGAGCTGTAGACAAGACATCACTTGGAAGGTCTGTACTTGAAGAGTTTACAGTGTATTCGTACTTGCTATCAGTTTCTTCAGTTTTTTCTTTAGCAATTGATGCAAAGTCAGCACCGTCTGCTGCTGCAGAAGCTTGAACTGTATTAGCTGTTGTTTCATCGCTCAACTTGATAACTTGAACTTTTGTATCTGGTACGTATGATTCAAAAGCTTTTTTGTAGTTTTCAGTTGTCAATTCTTTCTTAGCAGCTTGTTCTACTGCGTATTCGATCAACATTGTAGTACGGATTTGTTGTTTGTAGGTATCTTCAGTCAAACCAGCTGATGAAAGAGCTGCTGAGAATGATGTACCATAGCTTGCTGCTGTTTTAGTATAAGATTCATCAACCTTAGATTGAGAAACTTTATCACCGTATTGATCTTCAAAGACACGAGTCAAAACCAATGTCAACATTGATTGTTGAGCTGTTGATGTTGTTTTTACTTCATTGTAGAAATCAGAAACAGTGATACCATCACCTTTCATTGTTACAAGGTCAGTACTCTCTGAATCACCACTATTCATGGCGATGTAAGTTCCACCTGCAGCCAAAGCGGCAGTCACAACGACAAGTGAAGTCGCTTGGAAGGCTTTACTTTTTACAAGCTTTACAAAACCATTGTCAGATGAGTTTTTTAGCGTTTTCTTAGCCATAAGTCTATTATTAACTCCTTTTATTTCACATTAACTTTGTCAGTATACCATATTTTCCTAAAAAATGCTTAATCTGGCAAAATTATATTATCTTTATTTTTACGGATCATTAGGAGACCATCGCTGAGCGGAACCAAACTAGCCGTTAGATCTGGATGATTGAGTGTAGCATCAAAAAGTCTCTGCAATCCTCGGTAAATAGTACGTTGTCCACGGCGGACCTCCTCAATAGGTCTTGCAATGTCACCACCTTGAAAAACATCATCCATGATAATCACACCACCAACCTTGAGTCGCTTGAGAACTTCAGGCAGAAAGACAATGTATTTAGACTTGGCAGAATCCATAAAGACAAAGTCATATTCCTCATCCAAGGTTGCCAACATGTCTACCGCATCTCCTTCGACCAGACGAATTTGGTTACGACTGTCAAATTTTTCAAAATTTTCCTTTGCAAAAGCAATCATTTCAGGATTACGGTCGATAGTTGTGATTTTAGCATCTGGAGCATTCTCAGCCATCAAAAGAGCTGAAAATCCAATCGCCGTACCGATTTCCAAGATTGACTTTGGCTGCAAGGTCTGCAATAAAAATCTAAAATAAGCCACTACTTCGTGCTGAATAATGGGAATATTTTCCTGACGAGCAAAGGCTTCTAACTCTGCTAAACCTGCTTCGTTTTGCTTCTGTTTCGTCCTGAGATATTCCAGAACTTCTTCCTTAACAACAGGGCGTCTCATATTATGATTAGCCGTCTTACTATATGATTTAACCATAGATTTCATTATAACAAAAAAGACTTGTAGAAAGAAGCCTTTTGAATGCTCTCTCGACAAGTCTCTTCTATTTTTAAGAGTGTAATAATGGACGTTTACGTAGGATTAACATGAGTAGCAAAGCCACTAGGTATAAACCTGCAAAGATAATCAAGGTCCATGTATAGGATCCTGATAACTCATAAGAGAAGGATAGGAGCATCGGACCTGCCAAGGCTGCCATAGCCCAAGCTGTCAGCATATAGCCATGGAGCGCAGCTAATTCCTTAGCACCAAAAAGGTCACTTAAATAAGGAGGAATGAGCGAGAAACCTGCACCGTAGCAGGTCATAAGCAGTGCCATTGCAGTCACGAAAATCCATGATTGATGGAAAAATAGCAGAGCTAGGGTCATGGCAATATTAACCACTAGTAGACTGACAAATGTCCACGGACGACCGATATAGTCAGAAATTGCTGCCCAAATCAAACGCCCAAAACCATTGAAAATACCCATAAAACCAACGATAACCGCTGCCGCTTCTACTGACATACCAGACAAGTCCTGTGCCATTGGAGCAATAACTGAAATCAGGCCCAAACCGCAGGCGATATTGATAAAGAAGATAAGCCAGAGAATATAGAATTCTGATTTTTTCAGCGCAGCGTTTGCCTTAATTCCTCGACTGAGATCAGCCTTCTTACTATCCTTACTGAGGGCAGTCAGCGCAGCTTGTTCCTCAGCTGTCGGACGCTTGATAAACTGTGAAACGACCAGCATAACTAGGAAATAAGCTAAGCCCAGAATATAGAAGGTATTGACCAAATCCACATGAACAATGAGATATTGAGCAATGGGGCTGGTCAAGAGTGAGGCAAAACCAAATCCCATGATAGCCATACCAGTTGCGAAACCTCGCTTATCAGGGAACCACTTGATAATGGTTGAAACAGGTGTGATATAACCAGCACCGAGTCCAATTCCACCAAGAATACCATAACCTAAATAGAGGAGCCAGAGTTCCTTTTGTTCAATGGCATAGCCAGATAAGATAGTACCACCTGCATAGAGAAAAGCAGAAAGGCTACCAGTCAAGCGAGGTCCCAAGGCTTCAACCAGGCGCCCCATAAAAGCTGCGGATGAACCCAAACAGAAAATTGCCAAGGAGAAAGTAAAGGCAACCGCAGATTGACTCCAACCCGTCTGCTCCATGATAGGATTCCGATAAACACTCCAAGCATAAGTCGAACCCAGCATGAGATGCAAAATAACACCAGAAATAGCAACCAGATAACGATTCGTTTTAAACATAAAACCTCCACAAGTAAAAACCGAACAATAACAATCAACACACTAATTATAATTAGGATTTTATTGTATATTATTCTATTTAGACTAGCAAACAATCTGTTTCGTAATTTTTTCTTTCTGTTATAGTACAATCCTGAAATCAAAAAATAGACCAGGTTAAATATGATTTTCAAAAAACAAAAAAGCCAGAAACTCTAGGTTTCCAGCTTAGGCATAATTGTTCATTAAGCAAAAATACTTGTTATTTCTGATAGGTCTTCGATTTTGCGATTGATTTCTGAATCTACCTGACCTAGGTTGATTGAGAGGATGCCAGCTGCCTGAGCAACCTCCACATCAATACGACGATCCCCGATGTAGTAGGTTTCACTTGGATCTAAGTCATATTTTTCAATCAGATAATCAACTGCTTCTGGATCAGGCTTACGCTTGAAACCATTGGCTGAAGTAATCACTTCCTCAAAATAAGGAGCAATCCCTAATCTCTCCAAGACCTGCCCAGTTGTATCTCCCTTATGCGTGTAGATAATATTTCGAATTCCCTTTTCCTTGGTCCACTCTAAAGTCTCCAAGGCATAGGGCATAATGTTGATCATGTGATCTCTCGCTTCCTGCTCTCGGTTAAAGAAGGCTAGCAAGTCCTGAAAATCCAAATTATTTTCAGCTGCAAGCTGGCGCAAAAGACTACCAACAGACTCTTTAATAATAAAATCCATTACCCAGTCTTGATCAAATTCTAAACCATAAGTCTCATACAAGAGGACGAGGACCTCATGAATCGCCTGGTAGGATTCTACCAAGGTACCATCAAAATCCCAAATAAAAGTTCTCTTTGTCATCAAATCTCTCCATTTACCCATTACTACTTTTTAATAGTTTAGCATAATATTGTTATTAAACATCAACAAGTTTGTTAAGAGAATAAAACATTTTTCACTTGGCAACGCTCCCAAATGAACATTTTTTGCATAAATGATTATCATTATAAACAGATAAGTTTTTAAAAAGAATTTTAAAATGAAATTTTAACTAAAAATCTCTCATCTTTTTAAAGTCTGTCTACCAATTCTTCTAATTCATTAAGACGTGCTTCAAAAACTTGGAAGGCTTGATCAATGTAGTCAGAGCGCGTCATATCGACACCAGCTTTGGCAATGACATTGAGGGCATCGTCCGAATTACCAGCCTTGAGGTAGTTGAGGTAGGCAATCTTATCTTCTTCCTCACCGTGAACAATACGGTCTGCTAGATAGCTGGCCGCCGCAAAACCAGTGGCATACTGATAAACATAGTAATTGTAGTAGAAATGCGGAATACGTGCCCACTCGTACTGGATTTCTGGATTATCCTCAGCCTTGAGACCATAGTATTTCTCATTAAGACCTGCATAAATCTCATTGAGGTAATCACTTGTCAAGACCTGACCTTCTTGGTCTGCCTTATGGATAAGATGCTCAAATTCTGCAAACTGAGTCTGACGGAAGACGGTCCCTTTAAATCCATCCAAATAGTGATTGAGAATAGCAAAGCGTTCCTTGTCGTCTTGAACTTCTGAAAGCAAGACTTCTGTCAAAATATTTTCATTTGTCGTTGATGCAATCTCTGCCAAGAAGATTGAATAATCGCCATAAACATAAGGTTGATTTTCACGTGTAAAGGTAGAGTGCATTGAGTGACCAGTCTCATGAACCAGTGTAAAGAGATTGTCTAGAGTATCCTGCCAGTTGAGTAACATAAAGGCATTGGTATCGTAAGAACCACCTGAATAGGCACCAGAACGTTTCCCTTTATTGACATGAACATCAATCCAACGCTCCGTAAAGGCACGTTTCACACGATCAGAGTAATCTTGACCGAAAATCGCCAAAACCTGCTCTGCTTTTTCCAAAGCCTCTTCGTAAGTCACTGCCATATCCATTTCAGAAAGCGGTGCATAAACATCGTACATCTTGATATCATCTAATCCCAAGAGACGCTGGCGGAGCTTCATATAGCGGTGTAGCAATGGCAGGTGCTTGTTAACAGATTCAATTAAGGCATCGTAAACTGACTCTGGAATAAAGTTAACTGACATGGCTGCTTGACGAGCTGAATCATAATGACGAACCTTAGCCTTAAAATTTTGTACCTTAACATGAGATTGAAGCGTTTTAGCGTAAGTATGCTGAAATTGCTCATAGATGCTATAGTGAGCTTCGTAGGCACCTTTACGAATTTCACGGTCTTTTGACTCCATGAGACTGATAAAGTTTCCATGAGTCAATTCAATCACTTCTCCCTCATCATTGGTTACCCAAGGGAAACGAATATCAGCATTGTCCAAGATTGAAAAGGTCTCTGACGGTGCCTGGAAAATTTCTGAAGCCGCAGCCAAAAGTGCTTCAGACTCTTGTGACAAGACATGATCTTTACCGCGAAGCAATTTTTCAAAGAAATAACGGTAGGCAAGTAAGCCTTCTTCTTCAGCCAGATAATTTTCAAAAGTCTCATCTGAAATCACCATAAATTCTGGTTCAAAGAATGCAAAACATTCACTGAATGTCCCATAAAGCGCTGACGCTTTTGCCTGAAATTCTTGATATTTAGCTACCGTTGTGTCCTGGTCATTCTTCATAGAAGCGTAAACATACAGTTTCTCAAGACGACGACTGATAGCCAAATAATCTTCTGTCACTTCTAGCAATGAAGCAGCAGAATCAAGTAGGTGACCCGCATAAGCCTTAGCTTTTTGACAAGCTTCCTGCAAGGCTCTCTCTTCTACTTCCCAAGCATCATCCGTTGGAAAGATTGTGCTTAGATCCCAAGTGTATTTTTCTTCTAAATGCTGACGATTATCTGACATAAAAACTCCTATTCTATGATACAAACTAGCTTAAAATTGCAGAGCAGTAGGCAATACTTGTCCTACAAATTTTAGGCGGTATCCCATTTCTTTTCAAAAAAGTAACTGCTTACATTTTATCATAATTTCCCCTACTTGTGGGAGTCTGCCTTCATTCTATAAAAAGCTGGTGGATAAAGTTTCTGCCTAGCCTTATCTTCCACCGATTCATAGTAGGCTTGAAATGCTTGATAATAAGGATTCAAGTCCTGCCTAATCTGACAGAAGCCCTGCTGATTCTCAGGAAAACGATAATGAGGGTAAAAATCCTGCCAAGTTTTGGTTAAAAGGTTACTGCCCGTCAGGTAGACCTCCTCCTGCCGCCTCATCCAGTAAGGATTTTTTGAAAAAAGCTGGCGCTGGATATAGGAAGAGAGATTCTGATCGCTTTCTTTGGTGTAGGATTGAAGACTCTGAGCCATAAAAGGCTGGCGCAAGGCGGACATAATATCCTCAGAAAAAGGAAATTCCTTGACCAAATAAGACACCTTGCCCCGCCTATCCTCATAAATCAGATACTTGAGTCGCAAAAGTGACCTAGCAGCATCTAGCTCCCAAAGATGAAAGCCCATATTCTGACTAAAATAGAGAAAATTTCTTTGTAGAGAGCTTAAACTCGACTTGAGCCAGAGCTTCTTTCCCAAGAGCCATAGAACCTGATAACCTTTTTCGTGATAGGCATGACTTCTCTCTTTCAAACGCTCTAGTGATAATGACGAACATTGAACTTCTAAGGCTAGTTTATCATTGACCATCAAATCAGCAATCTGTTCCATGTCAGCTAAATACTTTTCAATCTCGACATGCTCTATCCTTGATAAACTTTGATAAAGTAAGGCTTTTAATTGCAGATGTTCGGCTGATTCATTTTCATGAAAAAAGTGACAATCTTTCAAACTCTGATGGGCAAAGTGAGCCTGCATGACCTTCCCTGCCTTATAGATGACTCGACCTCCGCAGGCAGGACAAAAATAAGCTCTCGTTCTCTCAATGCTGTCTATCAAGACATTCTGTAAATCTCCATCTGATCTTCTTGCAAGTAACATAACCATTTCTCCATCAAATGAGGCAATAAAAATAGGAGGTCTTGGATAATCTCCCAAGCCTCCTTTGGAATCACATAAAGCTACTTCATTATAAAAAGGTTGTTCAAAATCAAAGGAAAGGTTGGATTTGAAGTAGCCTCACTATATCTATTCGTAAGTTGCTTTGAAAAAGTGACTTAATTTAAAAAATTTTTCAACTTTTTCTTCTCTTCTTCTGTCAGAGAACGATAGGCTCCACTTTCTAAATTACCCAAGTGAAAAGGTCCGAAACTGATTCGCTTCAAATAGGTCACCTTGACACCGTAGGCTAGAAACATTTTCTTAACCTGATGAAACTTTCCTTCGGAAATGGTGATATAGGCGCTGCTGATTTCTGAACCAGAGCTGATGATCTCGAGCTTAGCTGGTTTACAGACCTTACCATCTAAAAAAGCTATGCCATTTTCAAAAAATGCTGGCGCATCGGCTTCCAAGGCTGCATTAACCTCAACATAGTAGGTCTTGTCCACATGGTGCTTGGGGTGGAGCAGACGATAGCCAAGAGGTCCGTTGTTGGTCAGAAGAACCAGCCCCTCAGTGTCACGATCCAGTCGCCCAACAGGATAAAGTCCAGCAACCCTATCCTTCTCATCCAGCAAGTCAATCACCGTCTGGTGCTCCTTGTCACGGACGGCAGATACACTACCTGCAGGCTTATTGAGGAGAAAATAGACATCTGGAGAATAGCTGAGCTTCTTACCAGAAACCCTAATGTCTTGGAGGTTGGGATCGACATTGAGATTATCTGCTGTCGCTAGCTGACCATCCACTGTGACCTGACGACTCCGAATCAGCTTCTTGACCTGTCCTCTAGAACCATAACCAGCCTGTCCTAATAATTTATCTAAACGCATAGAGATATTCTACCATGCAAGCCCTATCCCTTGTCAACCGATTCAAAAAAGAGTAAAATAACACTAGTTAGTAACAAAGGAGTAGGTATGGGACTTTTACAAAATGGCAAATGGGTTGACCAATGGTATAATACCAAGGAAACTGGCGGAAAATTCGTTCGTACACAAACACAATTTCGCAACTGGATCACCAAGGATGGTTCTGCTGGTCCAAGTGGACAAGCAGGTTTCAAGGCTGAATCTGGTCGCTACCACCTCTATGTCTCCTTGGCATGCCCCTGGGCCAGTCGTGTCATGATCATGAGAGCACTTAAAGGCTTGGAGGACCATATTACGATCTCCGTCGTTCACCCACTTATGCTAGAAAACGGTTGGACTTTTGAGGAAGCTGATGGAGTTATAGCTGATAGTGAGCTCCATAGCGACTATCTCTACCAAGTCTATCTGGCTGCGCAAGCTGATTATTCTGGACGTGTAACGGTGCCTGTCCTTTGGGATAAAGAGACCAAGACCATCGTCAACAACGAGTCAGCTGAAATTATGCGCATGCTTAACACCGCCTTTGACCATATCACTGAAAATAGTCATGACTTTTATCCTGAAAAATGGCAGAGCCAAATTGACGAGATCAATGACTTTATCTATCCTAATATCAACAACGGTGTCTACAAGGCTGGCTTTGCGACTTCTCAAGAAGTCTATCAAGAAGAAGTTAGCAAGCTCTTTGCTGCCCTTGATCAGCTCGAAGAGCGACTTGAAAAACAAGATTATCTGGTCGGTAACCAATTAACTGAAGCAGACATCCGACTATTTACGACCCTAGTTCGTTTTGACGCGGTTTATTACGGTCACTTCAAATGTAATCTTCGTCGTCTGACTGACTATCCAAACCTTTGGCATTATACCAAGACCATCTATAATCTCCCTGGTATCGCAGACACAGTTAATTTTGACCACATCAAACAACACTACTATGGTAGCCACAAAACCATCAATCCTAACGGTATCATCCCACTTGGACCTGATTTAGATTGGACATTATAAAAGAGAGTGGGACAAAAATCGGTAATTCCAAAGGAATTCGATTTTGTCGTCCCACCTCCGCACAGTTGAGTAGGGCTATAAGAGTTGATTTATCAGCGAATTAGAGACCACTCAACCACTGCGTCTCGTAAATCATACTATAAAAACATACTAAGATTAGTAGTGAGGAAATCTCCGACGGGAGAGAGTACCCATTACTTTTTCTTTATGTTAAAGTAGAGGCGTCTTGTTAAGTCGTGCTTTTATTTGACGCTGGACGTCGTTGTAAAAACTGGCAAGACACCTGTTTTTGAACATGCCCTAAAAACTTGGAATTTAGATAGAATATCTTGTATGCAAGCATACTACGCTATTCTCCTAAAATTCAGTCGTTTTTTACGGGCTTTGTATCATGGTTTTAGTTAGAATTTTATCAAAGTATGTGGGACGCTAGACGTCGTGTATTGAAAATGAAATCGCTAAAAGAAGGTATCATTCAAGACGAAAGAGGTAATATTATGCGAGCAGTATTTGGAATTGATGTGAGTAAAGCAAGTTCAGAAGTGGCTATTCTGCTCAACGGTGAAAAGGTTCATGGCTACACCATGCCTAATGATGCCATCGGATTAGGTCGTCTCTTGGACGACCTAAAAACCGTCTATAACCCTGAAATTGTTTTTGAGGCGACAGGGGTCTATTCTCGCCGTCTTCAGGCCTTCCTTGAGAATAATGGCTACGCTTATACACGACTCAATCCCCTAGAAGCTAAGAAGCAACTGGACAGCCTACGTGTTCGTAAAACAGATAAAATTGACGCTGAAAAGTTGGCTCAGTCTCAGTTTGTGCTTAATCGCAAATCGACTTATGCACAAGAAGAAGTCTATCAACAGCTCAGAGATTTGAGTCGCTTCTATCAAAATCTGACAGAGGATATTGTTCGGACTAAGAATCGTCTCCATAAGGTCTTACAAGTTACTTTTCCTGAATTAGAAAACCTTCTCGCATCACAAACAGGGGAGCAATACTGGAATCTCGTCATGACTTTCCCCTGCAAGGATTTGGTCCTGGAGTTAGGGCAAGATGTCTTAGAAAATATGGTCAGAGACTCAACGTCAAAACGCATTTCGGATAAACGTGTTTCAGAGCTAGCTGACAAACTCACTGAACTTGCCGATCAATCTTATTGTGCCGTCAAGAAAACCTCTCCAATCATGGAAGAGGTGCGTTACTATGCACAAGAATTGCTTAGATTAACAGAACGCAGACAAATTGTTCTTGACGAAATGGTAACTCTAGCTCAGCCATTGCCTGAATATGAGATTCTCTTATCTATCCCTGGCATTGCGGAGACAACAGCGACATCTATCATTGGTGAACTCGGTGACATTCGCCGTTTTCAGTCTGCTAATCAGATTAACGCCTTCATTGGTATTGATCTCAGACACTATGAATCTGGCAACTTTCTTGCCAAGGAACACATCACAAAACGTGGGAATCCTTATGCTAGAAAAATTCTTTTCAAGTGTATTCACAACATTGCTTCAGCTAGCCACACCAATCCTTGCCACATTGCAGACTTCTATGAGAAACGAAAAAGACAATCGCAAACGGCTTCAACCAAGCCACATACGATTGCCTCTATGCACCGTCTCATCAGAACGATACATTACCTCATTACGCATAATCAACTTTACGACTATAACTTAGCCAAAAGTCAGTAAAGTCTTATGCTCTATCATTGTAACACCTTATCAAAATTTTTCAATATAAGGTGTTGTTTTTGCATGCACTTTTTTACTAATCCAGTAATAAAAATAAGACAATAACCACGTAACGGCTACTGTCTTGATATTATTTTTGGGCTTAAAGCATTGATATACTTGACAAATGGTAGAAAATTAAGAGAGTTAGGACTTTTGTCCCAACCTCTTTTTTACATTAACTTACTTGCTGCATCATGGTCTAAAATAAGTGTTAGGTCAGGATGTCTTTGTAGGATTGAGGCCGGTAAGTCTTCAGTTACTGGACCTTCTACCATCGCCTTAATAGCGTCAGCTTTCTCTTCTCCAAAGGCGAGGAGAATAATCTTCTTAGCAGCCATAATTGATGCAATCCCCATCGAAATCGCCTGTCTAGGTACCTGATGTTCATCTTCAAAGAAGCGTGCATTGGCTTTGATGGTTGATTCCTTGAGATTGACCAGATGTGTTTTACTGTCAAAGGCTGTGCCAGGCTCATTAAAACCAATATGACCATTGTGACCAATTCCTAGAATCTGAAGGTCAATAGGCTGCGCAGCCAAAATCTGATCATAATCACGCACAGCTTTTTCCAAATCATCAGCCTGTCCATCAGGTAGGTAGCTGGCTTTGAAAGACTTGTACTGAAAAAGACGCTCCTGCATAAAAGTATGATAGGACTGAGGACTAGACGCAGCGAGCCCAACATATTCATCCAAGTTGATAGTCGTCAAATCAGAAAAATCATAATCCGAAGCAGCCATCTCCTCATAGAGGGACAAAGGCGTCGAACCCGTCGCTAACCCCAATACCTTAGCCCCACCATCTATAGCTCTAACTAGCAGATCAAATGCTCTCTGACCACCTTCTTTTTGAGATGATACTCTTATTATTTTCATAGCTAATCTCCTTGATTTTTGGTATATACCAATTATAAACTTCCACCCAAATTATGTCAATTAAAATGTAAAACGTTTACATTATTTCATAAAATATGCTATATTTTAGGTGAAGAAAGATATTATAGGAGGTTGAAAGATGAAAACAATAGTATTTCTATCCTATACATTTACTCTAATATGTGATTTATATCTTCTCTATTTAGGTCTTACGGACAATAATCAACTCTTTCTTTTTACTAGTATTTTAGGTATCATTCTTTTCATCATCGAACTTCTAGTAATAAAAAGAAGAAAAACATAGAAAAGGACTCCCCCTGGAGTGTCCTTTCAGAATGTAGACAAACCTAGTTTACAACAAAATTTAAAATCAAAGCTCTGCTTACTTAAAATAAATGACCGATTTCATGCGAGCGTTAGCGAGCATCAAAAGATACTTCCACCGTGATGAAAGTGTAATAAATGCCTATATAAAAGCATTTATTACACTCGGAATATTTGAGAGACTAGGCTCAAATATTAGTCATGGAATTCCACTGATTCCTGAAATCATCCACTGGATAATTTCACCTGACGTCCGACATCACTTAAGGAAAGTACCAAGAAAAAGACTTTGTCTTCAACCAGAAAGGACTCCCAAGAGAGTCCTTTTATCATATTAGACATGGAAGAATTGTCCGACAAAGTAGGTCACTGCCATGGTCAATAGTCCCACACCTAGATTTCTCAACATAGCTGCCTTAACTGGTGCCTTGCCCAAACGAGCACTGACATAGCCTGTCAAAAGCAGAGACAAGGCAACCACAATCACAGTTGCAATGATACGCGTATTTTGTGGGAAGAGGAGAACAGATAGAGTTGGAGGTAGAGAGCCAAGCGCAAAGGCAAAGAAGCTTGAGAAGGCTGCATGCCATGGATTTGTAAATTCATCCATTTCAATACCATATTTTTCCTCAACCAAATGTTTGAGGGGATCTTTATAGAAAGCAACATTAACTTTCATATCAGCTGCCGTCTCACACTCTCCTTGAGCGATATAAATGTCATAGAGAGATTTGCGGGCGATATCAGGATGCTCTGCTAATAATTTTTTCTCAACTTCAACTGCTGCTTTTTCAGTATCTTTTTGAGTGCTGACAGAGACGTATTCACCACCTGCCATGGAAAATGCTCCCGCTAAAATGGCAGAGAGACCAGATAAAAAGATAAACCAGATATTGGAACTGGCACTGGCAACTCCAATAACAACACCAGCAATGGAGATAATACCATCATTTGCCCCCAAAACTCCAGCTCTAAGAATATTTAAACGTCTTGAAAAACTTTGATTTTCCATAATACACGACTCCTTTATCAAGATATCTCATCAGCGAAAGCTAGTTTATTTTTTCTGATTTATTCAGCTCAGCTTTTGATAATCATATTATAAACCTTGTTTAGAATGATTACAATATTTATTTAGAATAATTCTAAATAAATTTGACTTATCCTGACTATCACTCTCCGTCATTTCATGATATAATGAAACAGTTAATCTAGAATAGATAAAAGGAGATGCTGACTGAAGCGTCAGCTAGATATTATGAATACAAACGATTTTAATTTTTTCCTACCAGAGGAACTCATTGCTCAAACACCTTTGGAGCAGCGCGATTCTTCTAAACTTTTGGTGATCGATCCAGTCTCAAAAAGCATGACGGATACCCACTTCGACCACATTATCGATCAGCTAAATGCTGGTGATGCTCTGGTTATGAACAATACCCGTGTCCTGCCAGCCCGCCTTTACGGTGAAAAGCCTGATACACACGGACATGTTGAGCTCCTCCTCCTCAAGAATACCCAAGCAGACCAGTGGGAAGTTCTTGCTAAGCCTGCCAAACGTCTCAAAGTCGGAACTCAAGTTTCCTTTGGAGATGGTCGCCTCATGGCTACCGTTCGCCAAGAGCTAGAGCATGGTGGACGTATCGTTGAGTTCAGTTACGACGGTATCTTCCTTGAAGTTTTGGAAAGTCTCGGAGAAATGCCACTCCCGCCTTACATCCATGAAAAACTTGAAGACCGCGACCGTTATCAGACCGTTTATGCTAAGGAAAATGGCTCCGCTGCTGCCCCAACCGCTGGACTCCACTTCACCCCTGAACTTCTTCAAAAAATTCAAGATAAGGGTATAAAATTAGTTTACTTGACCCTTCACGTAGGACTTGGAACCTTCCGTCCAGTCTCAGTAGACAACCTTGATGAGCATGAGATGCACTCAGAATTCTACAGCCTATCGGCAGAGGCTGCTGAAACGCTCAACCAAGTTAAAGCAGCTGGTGGCAGAATCGTTGCCGTTGGAACAACTTCAATCCGTACCCTCGAAACCATTGGCAATAAATTCGATGGACAACTTCAAGCTGACTCAGGTTGGACCAATATCTTCATCAAACCTGGCTATGATTTCAAGGTTGTCGATGCCTTTTCAACCAATTTCCACCTCCCAAAATCAACCTTGGTTATGCTGGTCTCAGCCTTCGCTGGACGTGACTTTGTCCTTGATGCTTACAAACATGCTGTTGATGAAAAATACCGTTTCTTCAGCTTCGGCGATGCCATGTTTGTCACTAGAAGAGCTCAATAATTTAGCTCTAAGGTCAGCTTTTATGAAACGTAAAAAAGTCTCTGCCCGCATGGTTAAATCCATTGGCTGGTCAGATAATACCCTAGAAGTCGAATACCTCTCAGGTCTCATTCATCAGTACCACGGAGTCAGCGAAGCCGATTTTGTCCACTGCTCAACTGGAAATATCGATAAAAAGGTCAGATTGATTGGTAAGACCCATGATTTCACTCGAATAGAAGAACTTTAAACAAGCAAAAAAGCTCAACGTTTACAACGTTGAGCTTTTCTGGTTGAAGACAAAGTCTTTTTTCGATACTTTCCTTAAGTGATGTCGGACGTCAGCGACTTCCTGCGGAATTCCATGACTAATATTTGAGCCTA
>NZ_JAFBEH010000025.1 GCF_016908645.1 Streptococcus loxodontisalivarius | reverse complement strand
GCTTTTCATTATAAGTCATGTGGGACTTTTTTTCTACATTCAAAAAGCCCTACAATCTCCTTGGTGGATTTACCCACTACAGAAATTATAGAGCCCTAAATCAGATATATGAAAACAAGGTGGAATTTTCCACCTTGTTTTTTTCTGTTTTATAGGAAGGTTACAACGCCGTTGGAATCAATGCTGACGAGTTTATCGTCAATGCTACCAGTGTAGTTTTTTAATAGATAGCCTGAGTTTTTAGAAAAATAGTAGGTTTTTCCTTCAATTGTATAGAATCCTTTAGCGAATTGACCGTCGTTACCGGCATAATATAGCAAACCTAAAGTATCTTGAAGAAAACGATTCCGAATGAGTTGACCAGTTTTCTTATCGTAGTAGTATTGATTACCATCAGTATCTGTAATCAATACTCCTTTGGCTTGCCAATAATTGGTTTCATCAAAATAGTACTCTTCTCCATCAATAGTATAGCGGCCTTTTGCAGGACTGCCATCTTCGGTTATGTAGTACCATTTTTCATATTTGAACACAAATGTGTTTCGAACGAGTTTTCCATTAATATCATAGAAATATACGGAACCATCCTCTTCGTATCCAAAGTTCTCTTTGGCTTGTACACCATTCTTATTGAAAAAGACATCTTCCCCATTGATTGTTTGGTGTCCAGTTAATAATTTACCATCAGGACCTGCATAGTACCAAGCCAAGCCATATTTGAAGTAAGTATTCGTTAGCAATTGCCCGTCTTCGCCATAGAAGTAACTTCCATCGTCTTCTGTTAAAATGGCATTTTTGTATTGAGAGCCATAATAAAGTGAAAAATAATATTGTTTTCCATCAATTTCGTATCTACCGAATACTTTTTGACCATTCTCATCGAAATAGTACCAGCCATAATCATAGTAAAACTCATTTCTCAGAAGATGACCATCATTCTTATCATAGTAGTAGGTATTACCATCTTCTGCTATAGCGGATTCCGCTTTAGCTTGTATGCCATCTTGACTAAAGAAGAGGTTGAGGCCGTTGATAACTTGGCTACCTGTAACTGCAATTCCATTTTCATCGAGATAATACCAGTTACCAGATTCTCCTTTAATAAATTTGGAGCTTTCATATACCCTCTCACCACTATTGATATCGTAGTAGTGGAGCCCATCTTCATCTCTACCAGTGCCGCCTTTAACTTGGTAGTTTCTTTTGAAAAAGTATTCCTTGCCATCTATGATGGTTTTTCCGTTTGCAAGTGTTCCATCTGGATTAGCATAATACCATCGAGAGTATACTTTAAAGAAACCTTGGTTGTAAGCATGACCATTATCTGGACTATAGTAGTAGCTGTTTCCTTCGCTATCTTCTTTGAAGACAGCTTTTAATTGTTTCCCATTTTCATCAAAATAGACATGATAGCCGTCGATGGTTTGAGCACCAGTCAATTTTTTTCCATCTTTACCGACATAATACCAGGCTGTATCTTTATTGTAGACGGTTTTGGGATAAATAGGAATATATGAATTGACAACACGGTGTCCATCTAGAGCGTCATAGTAATAACTGATACCTGACTCATCTTCTGCGAAATCCCCTTTTACTTGTTTGCCGTCCTGAGCAAAGAAGAGTATTTGCCCGTTAATCACCTGTGTTCCAGTAACCTTTTGTCCCTCCTCATTGACATAATACCAGGCTGTATCTTTATCGTAGACGGTTTTGGGATAAATAGGAATATATGAATTGACAACACGGTGTCCATCTAGAGCGTCATAGTAATAACTGATACCTGACTCATCTTCTGCGAAATCCCCTTTTACTTGTTTGCCGTCCTGAGCAAAGAAGAGTATTTGCCCGTTAATCACTTGTGTTCCAGTCACTTTTTGTCCCTCATCATTGAGATAATACCAGTCAGAGATTTTATTAGTGGATTTTTCTTCGATAAAGTCATTAGTGACGCGGTAACCACCTAGAGCATCGTAATAATAGCTTACACCTGCTTCATCTTCAGCAAATTGTCCTCTGATAGGATTGTTTGACTCATCGATAAAATAGGTCCTACCTTGGACAGTATTTGTTCCTTTTGACAGTGTGTAGTATGTGATATTGCCTTGGTCATCAATTGCTGCCCACTGATCCTTACTCTTATCAAAATAAAGACCAGTCTTGGGTTCAATCAGAGCCTTGTCATTAAAGGCATAGTAGACTGTTCCATCCTCTGTAGTGAAGAGAGTACTTTGATACTGACGACCATCTTCTTGGAAATAGAAGGTTTGTAAAACGCCATCTATCTTAATTTCTTGGCGTCCAGTAACTTTTCTCCCATATTCATTTATATAATAGGTTTCTCCATCTACCTCAACGAAGGCACTGTGAACCGGATTTCCATTACTACCATAAAAGCGCTCAATCCCATATTCGTCGACAAAAAATGTATTTGTGATTGCTTTTCCAGTCTCATCAAAATAGTAGGAATAGCGGTAGCCATTTCTAAGAATTTGTCCATTTTCATCGATATAGTAACGGTTATTGTTATAGTGAATGGTATTAGAATAAATACGTTTTCCAGTAAAACCATAGTAATAAGTCATACCATCGGTCGGGTCAACAGCAAAATCACTATAAATCAAGTAGCCGTTTTCATCGGCACCATAGATTCCATCCTTGTATGTAAATGGTTTTGTAGCTCTTATTCCATTTTCATCCACATAGCCGGCTTTTTCCCTAGTCCAATTGAAAATCAATTGGTTATAGACACGATAGCCCTGCTTGTTATCATAGTAGTATTGATTACCATCATCTTCTTTGACAAAGGCTCCCTTAACTGGGATTCCCTTGTCATCAAGGTGGAGAATATTCTCTCCATTGAAAACCATCACTCCGGTAAGAAGTTCCTTGCTACCATTGTTGATAATGTACCAGCTAGAATCATCGCCATAATAGACTTGACTGATCAGGTGACCATCTTCTTTATCGTAGTAATAAGGAATTCCGTCAGAATTCTCATAAACTTGACCGCGGATGCGTTTTCCATTTTTATCGTAATGATAGTAGGCTCCATCTAGCAAGACCTGTCTAGGATCAGCAGTCACAATCACTTTCAAACCATCTTCAGTAAGGTAATACCAACGACCGTCTTGATCAAAGAGGAAGGTCTTGCCATCAATGATTTGGCTTCCAGAAAAGCGGTGACCTGAACTGTCAATATAGTACCAGCTATCTTCATACATGAAGAAGCGATCGTAGACAAATTGTCCATTTTGATCAGCAAAGTAGGGCGCTTGGTCACTATCTGCCACAAATTGATTTTGAAAAGCTTTGCCATCTTGCCCAAAATAATAAGTCTTGCCATCAATTGTTAGTAGACCACTTGTCTTTTGACTGTTTTGATCAAGATAGTAGATATCTCCCTTGTAGGTTGCTAGGCTGTTTCTTAGGATTTGTCCATTTTGGTCAAAATAGTAGGTTGTTCCTGTATTATCAGTAGCAAAGCGGTTTTTAGCCAGCTTTCCATCCTGGTCGAAGAAGTAGGTTACACCATCGATGGTTTGGTAACCAGTGACTTTTTGACTATTGGCATCAACATAGTAGGTCTCACCTCTATAGTCAACGAAGGCGTTATAGACGATTTCTTCCTGGTCATTAAAGAAGTAGGTTACACCATCTTCAAGCGTTGAAAAGCGGTTCCTTGCTTCAATCCCATCCTTATCAAAATAATGCTCGACACCATCAATGATATGACGCCCAATCAACATTTGTCCATCGTCATCAAAATAGTACCAGTCATCGCCAATCAAGGCGAATTTATTATAAACACGAAGTCCATAAGAATTATAGTAATAGGTCTTGCCGTCTTCAGCGACCTGAAAATCGCTGATTACGAGACCACCAAATTCCCTATAGTAATAATAAGTTCGCTCGACAGTCTTTAAGGTAACAGGAACATCCATTTGCCTCTCTTTACTATAATAATAAGGTTGGTTGTCAATGAGTTTTAGGAAACGATGATTGGCATAGTCAAAGGGACCATAGCTGAAAGTATAGAAGAGGAAGTCCCCATTTTCATCGACTCCTTCCAACATGGTTTTAGACCAGGTTCCGATATACTTTTGCCCAGTTGGCGTCAGTTGATAGATGCCTCCATCAACTTTAACAGTTACTCTCATATCAGGGACGTTAGTGGCATGACCACGGTATCTCCTGTGAGACTCGTAATAATAGGTTTCTCCATTTTCATCAGTAGCAAAGCCTGTATTGGTGTTAGTAGCATACCATACGCCATCAACTTGATAAAAAGTATCAGTTGCTAAGGATTTTTTCTCTTCAGTTTCAGAGGCAGTTGAACTTGCTGATGCTTCTGAACTAAGTTCGGAACTAGCAGTATCTGTTTGACTAGTTTCTGACTGAGAGGCTGTCTCGGAAGTGACCACTTGACTCTCAGAGGCTACCGTTTGACTGGTGCTTTCAGAACTGACTTCCTGCTCATCTAAAGTCTGAGAATTTGAACTTGTTTCTTGGCTTGTCTGATCAATAGCAGAGCCTTCAGAGCTAGCAGTAGTAGCCTCCTCGCTAGTTACTACTGTAGTTGACGGTTCAACTGTAGATACAGTTGTTTGATCTATGGTGTCATCCGCCGCTACAAAAGCCGAGCCTAGTAAGAGGCTGGAAAAGAGCAGAGCAGATGCCGATGTCTTAAAAAAAGTACTTTTCTTCATTTTCATAAAACCTTTCTGTTAGAATAATTTCATATTATCTATTATGTAGTAAAAAGTCAATAAAATTCTAAAAATTTACATAAAAATTTGATAGCGTTTTAATGCTTGCTATTATTTGATTTGTAGAAGTATTTGGTAAAGGAATATGAGATAATCTAGTCTAGGTTTTGATTAGAAAAAAAGAATCCAGATTTTAAATCTGAATTCCTCTTCTTTAAAAGACACGGTAGACGTAAGGATTGCTTGGTTCCTCAGTCGCCTGCGAGCTTGTGATATGGAGAACTGGGAGGTTTTGTCCCAATTCTTGGTTGTATTCGAGGCTGATCTGTCCAGAGACGGTCAACCAGGTATTGTCATCATAGGTTTGTGTCAGACCAGTTGTCAAGAGTCCGTAAACACCTGAGTCGGCGATACAGTGAATGATTCCAAAACGGAAGAGATACTGATAGCCTGAGTGATTTGGTTCGTTGTAAACAAAGCCAGTGTATCGAATGGTTCGTCCCATAAACTCATCTGGGTAAAGATAGATGAGTTCCATGACTTCCATGTAGTTTTCGCTGGTGATTTCGAGATCGCCACTTCCTTGATATTTTTTCAGTTCCTTGCGCATTTCCTTATCATAGGCTGATGCTGTAAAGTAGGAGCTGGTATCAGGTCTTAGATACTGGATAGACACATTATCTTCGGCAGCAGTTTGGGCAGAAGAACCAGCAGCCAGTGGGAAATTATAACCCTTGGCAGACACGGTTGTCGAGTCCAAAGTAACAGTCGGCACAAGTAAACCAACTAAGACTGGAAAAACCAGGACCATCGGACTGGTCAGCTTGGCTATTTTCCCTGATAAATGGCTGTGCATCTTGAGGTTACGTACCCAGATAATGAGTTGTACCACCGCAAGAATGAAGGACAAAATCATGGAAATATAGGCTAGATAGCTGTAATGAATGTTGATGTACTGATTAAGTTTTCTAGTGACATTGAGGTACATGATGACCTCAAAATAGCCTGCCAAAATCAAAAATCGAATCATGAAATTACCCCCAAAACTAAGCAGTAGATGATGATGACCAGACTTGAAGTCCCAACAAATTGCAAAATAAAGCGAGGTTTGAAGGATTTTGCCATCATCAGAAGGTTCTTGATATCAACCATGGGTCCGATAAGGAGGAAGGCCATGACTGGTCCCATACCAAAGGTTGATACCAGTGAGGCACCGATAAAAGCATCCGCCTCGCTACAAAGTGAGAGGATAAAGGCCATGAGCATAAGAACCAGAATAGCTGTCAGAGGGCTATGCCCGATACTGGTCAAAATGCGAGTTGGGACGTAAATCTGCATAGCAGAAGCAACCAAGGTCCCAAAGACCAGATAGCGACCAGTATCGAAAAATTCATCAATAGCATGAGCAAGCGCCGCAAAAATCTTCTTAGGAAGACTTAAGTCAGAATAGTCATGAAAATGAATAGGCTTGGCATTTTCTTTGAGAATATTTTCATCCACCACAAAACCTAGCATGATACCAAGGATAATCGCAACAATAATTGCACCCAGTAGTCTAAACCAGAGATAGGTCCAGGAATTACCAAAAGCCGAGTAGGTGGCAAAAAGGACAATAGGGTTAATGATTGGGGCAGTCGCTAGAAAGGGCACTGCAGTGTAAGAGGGCACCTTTTTCTCCAAAAAACGATTGATAATCGGTACGATACCGCACTCGCAGGAAGGGAAAATGAAACCGACGAAGGTTCCAAAAAGAATGCGTAGAAACTTATTCTTTGGCAAATAGCGGTGCACAATATCAGGAGTGATAAAGACCTCGATAAAACCAGATAGAATAGACCCTAAAAGGACAAAAGGCAGAGCTTCAATAATGATGGAGAGAAAAATCGCCAACCATTGAAGCACACTGTCAGGAAGTTGATTAAAGATAGCCATAAGCTCACCTCGTCATCTAACTCAGAGACTTACTTGTCAGCTTTTTGATCAGCATCTTCTTTTTTCTTACCTGCATTTGGATCTGAGTCTACCTTGTCAGGAAGCTTTGCAAAGCTTTCAAATAGACTTTCAAGAGAATCTTCTTTTTTGTAAGTAATAGCCATAAGTAACTCCTTTAATTTATGATACAAAGGGCGTTAAGAAAGGCGTTTGAGTAAAATAGTTCAGTGAACTGTTTTAGGTTTGAGCCTAAAAACTCAAAAGCGAGAATAGGAAGATGGCAGAAAATCCTGATTTTCTAGCCAGCTCATCTTGACACTAGCCTTTTAGCCCATGTTCAAATAACATGATACAAAAGCCGTTAAGCGAGCAAAGCAAAAATATGCTCGAACGGTCTAGGGGACAGTTCAAGGTGGGAAATGAAGAAAGTAATGCTTTCTTCAAAAGTCCGAAATCTTCGATTTCCTCAAGGCTCTGTAACTTCTTCTATTATACTTGTTTTTTGAAAAAATAGAGAAATGAAGCTCATGTCTTGTCAAAAATAGGAGGATAAGATTAGTTTTACAGAGGATTGTAGCAGTATTCCTTGGCTAAAAAGCTTATACTAGAGTTAATTAAAGGAGGTCTCTTATGACAGTAAAAATTGAACATGTTGGACTTTGGGTGAAGGATTTAGAAGGGATGAGACGTTTTTACGAAAGCTATTTTCAGGTGGAAAGCTCTGCTCTTTATCATAATCCTAAGACGGGCTTTTCATCCTACTTTCTCACATTCGAGGGTGAAGCGAGATTGGAGCTCTGCCATCGACCAGACGTCCAAGCGGAGCAAGAGATTAGTCTGGGCTTTGCGCATTTAGCCCTTTCTTTGGGCAGTAAGGAGGCAGTAGATGATAAGGCGGAGCAGTTGGTTGCAGCAGGTTTCTCACTTATAAATGGACCAAGAACAACTGGAGATGGTTACTATGAGGCTGTCGTCTTAGATCCAGAAGGCAATCAGCTGGAGCTGACTATCTAGTGAGTGAGCAAAATAATATCTTTTAATACTAATTAGTGATAAAATAATCCCATAATCTTGAAGAGGTAATTTTTATGGGAAAACAAATTGAACTAGGTATTTCTACCTTTGGTGAAACAACAGTACTAGAAGAGACTGGGCAGGCTTATAGCCATGCTGAGCGTATTCGTCAGTTGGTTGAGGAGATTGAACTGGCAGATCAGGTTGGATTGGATATCTATGCCATTGGTGAGCACCACCGAGAGGATTTTGCGGTCTCAGCTCCTGAAATCATCTTGGCGGCGGGCGCTGTCAATACCAAGCATATCCGTCTCTCATCTGCAGTGACCATCCTGTCATCCATTGATCCTGTGCGTGTTTACCAGCAGTATGCGACCATAGATGCCCTTTCAAATGGCAGAGCTGAGATCATGGCTGGACGTGGTTCATTTATTGAGTCCTTTCCACTTTTTGGCTATGACCTGGCTGACTATGATGAGCTTTTCAAGGAAAAACTAGATATGCTGACAACAATCAAGTCTGATACTAATCTGACTTGGAAAGGACGTTTGACCCAGACTGTTAACAATCGACCAGTCTATCCACGTGCCGTTCAGAAGGATTTTCCTATCTGGGTTGCCACAGGAGGGAATCTTGATTCTACGGTAAGAATTGCAGAGCAGGGGCTTCCGATCGTCTATGCCACTATTGGAGGAAATCCCAAACATTTTGCCCAACTGGTTGCCATCTACAAGGAGATTGGAAGTAGACACGGTTACAGTTCTGACCAATTAAAAGTCGCAGCTCACTCATGGGGCTGGATTGAGGAAGATAATCAAAGAGCTATTGACCGCTATTTTTATCCAACCAAGCAGACGGTAGATAATATTGCTAAAGGTCGCCCCCATTGGACAGAAATGACCAAGGAGCAGTATCTAGCCTCTGTTGGACCAGAAGGTGCCATGATGGTAGGGGACCCAGAAGCAGTAGCGCAGAAGATTATTGCTATTATCGAGGATCTTTCACTAGATCGCTTTATGCTTCATCTGCCAGTCGGTTCTATGCCTCATCAAGATGTCCTTAATGCCATAAAACTCTATGGTGAAAAAGTCGCACCGCTTGTCAAAAAGCATTTTGAGGAGAAGTAGATAGAAAAAGAGCAGTACATTAGTTTACTGCTCTTTTAGCCAAAGGACTTTGTTCTGTATTGTACAGGATTGAGTCCTTTTAATTTCGCATTTCACTGACAATTGTTGAACCGAATTGGGCAAATCGACCAGTATTTGTTAGACCATTGCTTCCTGTGTGTTGCGTCAAGACACCGACAATATAGGTTTTTCCGTTAACTTTAATTGCAGCGATATCATTTTCAACTCCATAGCTTGCGTCGTTACCTGGTTTATCCCAAGTCTGGGCAACTCCTTGAATATTGGCTGGTAGCCAAAGCTTGTAGTAGTTATTGGATAGGTCTGCTAGCATGGTTCCTTCAGCATTGTTATTTTGAAGTGTGCCATTATAAATATTTTTCATTAAATCAACTGCTTCATGGACATTGATATAATTTTCAAGCCCTGCATTAATCTGAGCTGGAATACGCATGTATCGGTTCAGAGTAGTCTGAGTGTAACCCATACGACGGATTTCATCATTGACAGCATTAACGCCGCCGACAGCATTGATCATAATATTTGTTGCTGTGTTATCAGAGTATTGCACCATGTAGCGAGCGATATCTGCTAAACTATGACTTTGACCACTTGTTCCAGTGAGAACGGTTGATGCTGCAACGATGTCAGATGACTTGATGGTGTAGTTGGCAGACATATTTAGTTCTCCACGAGCTTCTTTTTGATAAGCTGCCGCTAGGATAAATAGCTTGATAGTAGAAGCGGAACGTTGGACAACAGTCTCTCTTGATGCAGCAAATTCAACTCCATCAGAAGAGGTGATGAAGAAAGACTTGTCGCCAGATAAATTACCAAATTGACGATTATACTGATTTAAAATATCATTTAAATCATTTTGAATATTACTTCGTTTTTCCTTGAGATTAACTTCTTTAGTGGCAGTTGCCACACCCTTCATTCCATTATTAGTATCGTAATAGAGATGAATGTTGTAGCTGCCGCTGACATAAGAATGACTTGATAGACGGATAATGGCTTTATAGCTACCATCAGCCTGTTTATAAGCATCCTGCCATTGGATGTCATCCTGCCCCTTATCCTCAGTCCAAACGGCTAATTTGACAGCTTTCAAACCATCTTTTGTAGCAACTTCGCTAATTGTTGCAGTCAGGGTATAGTCACTAGTATTGAGGTCAGAAACAGTTAGTTTACCTGTTTGATTACTTGTCTGTTCAACCGTAAAGCTCGTCACTCCCAAGCCAACTAGACTATTATTGCCAACCAAACTATTGGCATAGACATGGGCTTGATATTGACCAGTATCCAGCTTGTGGTCGCTGAGGCTGACAATGGCTGTATAAGAGCCATCCGCATTTTTGCTTGTACTTGTCCACTTGATATCATCCTGGTCGTTCTTGTTTGACCAAACTGGAATGGTCACAGATGTGATGTACTGCGGCGTTTCAGTAACGATGATTTTATAGTGGGTGTCGTTAGTTTTTTCAACGGCAACCTTGGCTGACGGTTTTGGAAGCTCAATCGTGCTTACCGCAAGACCGACAGCTCTGCCATTTTCAAATGAATAGGTGTGGATATTGTAAGTGCCATAGCCAGAGTGGTCTGTGTACAGAGCCAAGGCATTACCAGAAGAATCAGCATCGTACCACTTGATGTCATCTTGGTCCTTTTCCTGAGACCAAACGGCGAATTTGACCTTTTTGTAATCCTTAACTTCGGTAGAGCTGACATGTAGTGCAATCCCTTGACTGGTCAAGCTTGAAGTGACTTCTGTTTTCGCAACTGGCTTAGTGATTTTGAAGGTTCCTAGATTGGTTCCAGTCGAAGTCCCGTCAGTGTAATCCGTGTAAACATGAACCGTATAATTTCCGCTGGTGTTTGACAAATCAGTGATTGAAATGGTCTGCTTGGCTTGGTTATTGCTGATGGCTGGCGCATACCACTTGAGGTCGTCCTGCCCCTTGTCTTCTGACCAAGCCGCAATACGAACGCCTGTTAGGGTCTTGGTTGAACTTGAACCCACAACAGTCACATCAAAACTTGTCTTATTCTCGGCATAATTGACGAGAGAAACGGTTGCTGTCTTGCGATTGTCAACATTGTTATAGCCATCTGTGGCAGAAAGACCAATCAAACCACCTGTAATCGTACTCTGACCATAGACGTGAATATTGTAGTGGCCAAATTCACTATTGTGATCCTTGGTCGCAACGGTTACCGTATAGGTTTTACTTGCCGTTTTCTGAGCAGTGTACCACTTGATGTCGTCCTGATTATTATTGTCTGTCCAAACAGGGATGGTTACACTAGAAATGGAGTCAGGGACATTTGACACCGTGATAGTAAAGGCATCTGTTGATTTTGAAGTCACAGCCACTTTGACATCAGTCGCAATTGTGATAGTCGTTGTATCAAGCCCCACCATCTGACCGTTGCGGTTTGCGTAGGTGTGGATATTGTATTTGCCATATTCCTTGTGTTTTGACAGGTCAATATAGGCAGCACCCGCAGCACTAGCCGTATACCAAATCAAATCGTTCTGATCATTAGGGTCGCCCCAAACGGCGAACATGATTTTTTCATTGCTGGCGATAGCTTGATTGTATTGGATTGTGATGGACTTATCATCAGTCTTTGCCGTAACCAACTCTTGGCTGGCAGTCGCGCTTGAGGCAAGACTGGCTGACAGGGCTGCCACAGGCAGGTCATTCACTTCTAAATCTGAGAGGCTAAAAGTTGTAAAGCTTTCTGTTTCCATGATAGTAGTTTCATCAGAAATAGCAGAGCTAGCTTCCTGGCTTGAAACCTCTGACGACGTGCTAGTTGTCGTTTCAGCTTCAGTCTCAAAACTGCTTGTCGTAACTTCAGAGCTAGTTTCCGTAGAAGTTGCCATTTCTCGGCTGGTTTGAGTCTCACTTGTAATCGTTGTTTCAGTTGTTTCTGCTACAGTCTCAGCAATAGTGGCATCGCTTGTTTCAACTGTCAGCTGAGTAGTGGACTCACTAGTGGCTGTCGTTTCCTCAGCGGAAACACTAGCTCCAAAGCTCAAAAGCGCCGTAGCCAAAACAACACCACAGAGTCCATAAGTTTTAGATTTTCTAAATCCAAAATAGTCTTTCTTTTTCATGTTTTACTCCTATTAAAACTCATTTCTTTCTTATTATAAGACTTTGTGTCATAAATGTAAATAAAATTTCTGTAAATTCTCATATTGCAGTCTATCCTAGAGGATGATAGTGATATTTTGATATAATAAGATGCTATGGAAAATAAGACTATTGAACAAATTGCTCAAGAACTTGGGCTGAAACAACAACAAATTGAACAGGTCCTCAATCTGACGGCAGAAGGAAACACTATTCCCTTTATTGCCCGCTATCGTAAGGAAGCGACTGGTAATCTGGATGAGGTTCAAATCAAGGATATCATTGATCGTGATAAGGCTATCAGAGCCCTTGCTGACCGTAAGGAAACTGTCCTAGCTAAGATTGAAGAGCAGGGCAAATTGACAGCAGCCCTCAAAGAAGCGATTCAAACTGCTGAGAAGCTGGCTGATGTCGAAGAGCTCTACCTGCCTTACAAGGAGAAACGTCGCACCAAGGCGACCATTGCTCGTGAAGCAGGTCTTTTTGACTTGGCTCGCTTGATTTTGCAAAATGCTGGCGCTCTGGAAGAAAAAGCTACTAACTTCACATCTGAAGCCTTTCCAACAGCAGAAAAAGCTTTGGCTGGTGCTGTTGACATTCTGGTTGAAGCTATGTCTGAAGATGCTAAACTACGTTCATGGACCTATAATGACATCTGGAATTATAGCCGTATCCAGTCAAGTCTCAAAGATGAAAGTCTGGATGAGAAGAAGGTCTTCCAAATCTACTACGATTTCTCAGATCAGGTCTCGAAAATGCAGGGCTATCGAACTTTGGCGCTTAACCGTGGTGAAAAACTAGGTGTCCTTAAAGTTTCTTTTGAACATAATATTGAAAAAATGCAGCGCTTTTTCGCTGCTCGCTTTAAGGAAAAAAATGCCTATATTGATGAGGTCATCAACCAAGCTATCAAGAAAAAGATCGTGCCAGCTATGGAGCGTCGCATTCGTACCGAATTGACAGAGGCTGCAGAAGATGGTGCCATCCAACTCTTCTCAGAAAATCTTCGTAATCTGCTCTTGGTATCACCGCTCAAAGGAAAAATGGTTCTTGGATTCGACCCTGCCTTTCGTACAGGTGCCAAGCTGGCAGTGGTTGACCAGACTGGAAAACTAATGACAACTCAGGTTATCTATCCTGTTCCACCAGCAAGTCAAGCTAAGATTGCCCAGTCTAAAAAAGACTTGGCAGACCTAATTAGAGCTTATAAGATTGAGATTATTGCCATCGGAAACGGAACTGCCAGTCGTGAGAGTGAAGCCTTTGTGGCTGATATTCTTAAGGACTTCCCAGAGACATCATACGTCATCGTTAATGAAAGCGGAGCTTCTGTCTACTCTGCCTCAGAGCTTGCACGACATGAGTTTCCAGATTTGACGGTTGAAAAACGCTCTGCTATTTCCATCGCTCGCCGTCTGCAAGACCCTTTGGCTGAGTTGGTCAAAATCGATCCAAAATCTATCGGTGTAGGTCAGTATCAGCACGATGTCAGTCAGAAGAAACTGTCTGAAAATCTTGACTTTGTCGTGGATACCGTGGTTAACCAAGTTGGTGTCAATGTCAATACAGCCAGTCCAGCTCTTTTGGCTCACGTGTCTGGACTCAATAAGACCATCTCTGAAAATATCGTCAAATACCGTGAGGAGAATGGTCAGATTGCCTCTCGTGCGGAAATCAAGAAGGTGCCTCGCTTGGGTGCCAAGGCTTTTGAGCAGGCTGCTGGTTTCCTTCGTATTCCGAATGCCAAAAATATTTTGGATAATACAGGCGTTCACCCAGAGAGTTACAAGGCTGTTGAAAAACTCTTTGCAAGTCTAGGGATTACGGACTTAGACCAAGAAGCAACTGCTAAGCTAGCTTCTGTCAAGGTTTCAGAAATGGCTGAGAAGTTGGAGCTTGGTCAGGAAACTCTAAAAGATATTATTGCTGACTTGCTTAAACCAGGACGTGACTTGCGTGATGACTTTGAGGCACCTGTTCTTCGTCAGGATGTTTTAGACCTCAAAGACCTGCAAATTGGTCAGAAATTAGAAGGAACAGTCCGTAATGTTGTCGATTTTGGTGCCTTTGTGGATATCGGTGTTCACGAGGACGGATTGATTCACATTTCAGAAATGAGCAAGAGCTTTGTTAACCACCCGAGTCAGGTCGTGTCAGTTGGAGATGTCGTGACAGTTTGGGTTTCCAAGGTAGACTTGGAACGTGGTAAGGTTAACCTTTCCTTGGTGGCGCCACGTGAATCTCACTGATTATGTTAGACAGGTTTCCCAAGAAGATTTTGGAAAGCCTTTCAGACACCAGGCAATTTGGAATAGCCGTTTGAGGTCAACTGGTGGACGTTTTTTCCCTAAGGATGGTCATCTGGATTTTAATCCTAAGATCTATCAAGAACACGGCTTGGATGTTTTTAGAAAAATTGTCAGGCATGAGCTCTGCCATTACCATCTTTATTTTGAGAAAAAAGGCTACCGACACGCAGATAGAGATTTTAAAAATCTCCTCAAAAAGGTAGACGGGCTCCGCTATGCGCCTGCCTTAGAAAGCAGAAATGCTAAACCCAAATATCACTACCGATGTCGGTCTTGTGGGCTAGATTACTATCGCAAGCGCCGCATTGATACTCGAAAATATGGCTGTGGCAAATGTCACGGAAAACTCCTCATAGTAGAGGACTAAGTAGAGGACTAAAAATCAGTCCCAAGCCCGATAGTTTTTAAGGCTAGAAAGGGCTATACTAGTTAGTAGGATAAGATAAAAAGCGATAGAGAAGTGTTCGCATTGAAAACTTTTTAATCTCTAGAAAGGAACAATCATGAAAGATAAATTTTACAAACAGCGCAAAAATAAAATGTTTGCAGGAGTTCTTGCAGGAATTTCTGATCGATATGGTTGGGACTTGAATTTGGTAAGGGCACTTTATGTTATTTTCTCCATGTTCACCAATGGAATCGGCTTTTTCTTGTATATTGTTCTAGCAATCTTTCTTCCCTACAAAGAGGACATTATGAAAGATAGATTTGGAACTGGTCCAAGAAAACGTAAAGATGCAGATGTCATCGACGATGACAAGGACGGTTGGTACTGGTAGAAAAAGTAGAAGAGGGATGTGGTCAAGATAAGCTTGATTCATTCCTCTTTTTGTAAATCTTTTGAAAAAAGGTTAGCGCTTTCTTTTCTTTCCTAATCATGCTATAATGGGAGAAAATAATTGAGAAAAGAGAATTGCTATGGTAGTTACAGTTCAGATGCTTGTCGACAAGGTCAAGCTTGATATTGTTCATGGTACAGAGGAAGCACTTGCCAAGAAGATTACGACCTCAGATATTTCCCGTCCAGGGCTTGAGATGACAGGTTACTTTGATTATTATTCACCTGAGCGTATTCAGTTGATTGGGATGAAAGAGTGGTCTTATTTGACAGCTATGACATCACATAACCGTTACTCGGTCTTACGTGCCATGTTTAAGCCAGAAACACCAGCTATTATCGTTGCACGTGATTTGGAGATTCCTGAGGAAATGCTGCGCGCAGCTGAGGAAGAAGGCATCGCTGTCTTGACGAGTCGCCAACCGACTTCAGGTTTGTCAGGTGAGATTTCATGGTATTTGAATTCACAATTGGCAGAGCGTACAAGCGTTCACGGCGTTCTTATGGATATCTATGGTATGGGTGTCTTGATTCAAGGTGACTCAGGTATCGGTAAGAGTGAGACAGGTCTTGAGCTTGTCAAACGTGGTCACCGTTTGGTTGCAGATGACCGTGTTGATGTTTTTGCCAAGGATGAAGAGACACTCTGGGGTGAACCTGCAGAAATCTTGCGTCACCTTCTTGAGATTCGTGGTGTCGGAATTATCGATATCATGAGCTTGTACGGTGCTAGCGCGGTCCGTAATTCATCACAAGTTCAACTGGCTATTTATCTTGAAAACTTTGAAGCTGGTAAGGTCTTTGACCGCCTTGGTAATGGCAACGAAGAAATCGAACTTCAAGGTGTTAAAATTCCACGAGTTCGTATTCCAGTTAAGACTGGTCGTAACGTTTCCGTTGTTATTGAAGCGGCAGCTATGAACCACCGTGCAAAACAAATGGGATTCGATGCAACTAAGACCTTCGAAGAACGATTGACTAATCTTATCAGTCAAAATGGTGAAGCTCAATGATCAATCCAATTGCCTTTCAAATTGGTCCCTTTGCCATTCACTGGTATGCCATCTGTATTGTCTCGGGCTTACTTTTAGCAGTCTATCTGGCTATGAGAGAGGGTGCTAAAAAGGGGATCAGTTCAGATGATATCCTAGATTTTATTCTGATTGCCTTTCCCCTAGCCATTATCGGTGCTAGAATCTACTATGTCATCTTCCAGTGGAGCTACTACAGTCAAAATCCTTCGGAGATTATTGCCATCTGGAACGGTGGGATTGCCATCTACGGGGGCTTGATTACAGGTGCTATCGTTCTCTATTATTTCTCCAGATACCGCTTCATCAATCCTATCGACTTTTTGGACATCGCTGCGCCAGGAGTCATGATTGCGCAAGCTATTGGACGCTGGGGAAATTTTATCAATCAAGAAGCCTACGGCAAGGCTGTAAAATCGCTGGACTATCTTCCTGATTTTATTAAAAATCAGATGTATATTGACGGTGCCTATCGTACGCCGACCTTCCTGTATGAGTCTCTTTGGAATCTTCTTGGATTTATCATCATCATGATTGTCCGCCGTCGCCCTAATTTCTTGAAGCAGGGTGAGGTTGCCTTCTTCTATTTGATTTGGTATGGTTGCGGACGCTTTGTCATTGAAGGCATGCGAACAGATAGCCTTATGCTAGCTGGACTTCGTGTTTCTCAATGGGTGTCAGTTGTCCTTGTTCTGGCAGGACTTGGTTTATTCATCTGGCGCCGTCGTCAGAAAGATATTCCTTACTATCAAACCAAGTGATTAATCGTCATTTTCCCGAGCTTTTGCTATAATGGAAGAAACGAATTTAGGAGAACAACATGATTGGAATTGCCCTTTTAATTATCGCTATCGCCTTTGCCTTATTGGTTATCTATCTTATCCTTTTGTTGCGAAAGGTTTCAGAAACTGTTGATGAAGCTAATAATACCATTCGCATCCTGACAAGTGATGTCAATGTCACCCTTCATCAAACCAATGAAATCCTTGCCAAAGCTAATGTTCTTGTAGAAGACGTTAATGGAAAAGTCTCAACGATTGATCCTCTCTTTGTGGCTATCGCAGACCTTTCAGAAAGTGTCTCAGACTTGAATCTCCAAGCACGAAGTCTTGGTCGTAAGGCTAGCTCTGCAGGTGCGACTGTAGGAAAAGCTAGCGCAGTCACAGGAGCAGCTAAGATGGCATCAAAACTCTTTAAAAAATCAAAATCTAAAGCAGACTAAAGGAGTTACCCTATGAATAAATTTCTTAAAACCCTAGTTGTCGGAGCCTCAGCAGGAGCAGCTACTGCCTATTTCTTTACAAGTAAAAAAGGTAAGGAAGTTAAAGTCAAAGCTACTAAGCTCTACAATGATTACAAACAAGACCCAGAAAGCTACCACCAAATGGCTAAAGACAAGGTCAACGAATACAAAGACGTAGCTGTTGAAACCTTCAATGACTACAAGGAAAAATACGAAACAGCAGATATCAAAAAAGAAGATATCATTGCAGTCGTTAAGGAAAAATCAGAGCAAGTCAAAGACCTAGCTACTGAAAAATTCCAATCAGTCAAAGAATCAGTTGACACTCAAGCAGAAGAAACAAATACACAAGTTGATGATATTGTCATCGACCTTGTAGAAGAAGTACCAGTAGAAACAGCTGAGTCAACGGAAAGAACAAAGACAGAAGAAAACTAAAAAAACTTTGGAATGTCATCATTCCAAAGTTTTTCTATATTTATAGTCTTAACGTCTCATTGAGAGGATAAAGTAGTAAATCGTAGAGGTAAAGGCAAGACTGAGTAACATCGCGATTGGAAATGCTAGTAGCGGTCTCACTGAAAGAACCAATAAGATAAAGCTGATTAAGACGGTGAAGACTGAGAAAATCGCAATCTTTGTGAAGAAGAGGAGTTCGCGAAACTTGCTACTGTTGCGGTTAATCTCCTGATATTCACGATAACGTGCCTGCTCAGCAATTTGACCTTGCTCATCTTCATGTTGTTCAAGCTCAGTTGGCTGCTCATACTGTCTTTGGACTGCCATAGAACCCCTCCCTTCTTAACTAAATTCACCTCATCAAAGAGGCTTTTCGATAAAATCCTTTACTATCATACCATAAAATAGCCTAAATAACAGTCTAATTCTGGAGAAAATCAAAAAATCCGTCTTAAGTTGGAGAAAGATATAAAAGTTATTTATAATGATTATCGATAAAAATAAAAATTACGGTATTTTTGGTTTTTCAAGTTTAAAGTATGATATAATTTAAGCTATGGAAAAAATTGTTATTACTGCGACAGCAGAAAGTTTAGAACAAGCTAAAGCCCTTTTAGAGCTTGGTGTTGATCGTCTTTACGTTGGTGAGATGGCCTATGGTCTTCGTCTTCCAAAAAATTTGACATTCCCAGAGCTTCGTAAAATTGCTGAGCTGACTCACAGTTATGGTAAGGAATTGACAGTAGCAGTCAATGCCCTCATGCACCAAGATATGATGGATGCTCTGCCAGATTATCTTGACTTCCTTGAAGAGATTAAGGCTGATTATATCACAGTTGGTGATGCAGGTGTTTTCTACATCTGCAAACGTGACAATCGTTCATTCAAAACAATTTACGATGCCTCAACTATGGTAACCTCAAGCCGTCAGATTAATTTCTGGGGAAAAACAGCAGGTGCTTCAGAGGCTGTTTTGGCGCGTGAAATCCCATCTGCAGAACTCTTTGTCATGGGTGAGAAACTTGAGATTCCAGGAGAAATCTTGGTCTACGGTGCAAGTATTATCCACCACTCAAAACGCCCTCTTCTTCACAACTACTATAATTTCATCAAAACGGAAGAGCGTGTTAATAAAGACCGTGACCTCTTCTTGGCAGAACCAAGTGATCCAGACTCACATTACTCTGTTTACGAAGACAATCATGGAACACACATCTTTGCCAATAATGACTTGGACATGATGACTAAGTTGTCTGAATTGGTAGAGAATGGCTTTGACCACTGGAAATTGGACGGTGTCTACACACCTGGTGAGAACTTCGTCAAAATTACAGAATACTTTGTTAAAGCTCGTGATTTGATTATGGCTGGCGAATTTACGCAGGACCAAGCCTATGTCTTTGACGAAGCTATCCGTAAACTCCATCCAGCTAACCGTGGCTTGGATACTGGTTTCTACGAATACGCACCAGATCGTGTCAAATAATATCTAGAATTTCTAGCCTGGAGTTACTATTTCAGGGGGCTAGAAACTACCTAATAGCTCTGCTATTATCACTAATCTTAACTTATCTTGATATTTGAACACGGGCTACGGACTATGTCAAAAAGATAAATCTTCCTAGACGACACGCGTCTTCGGTAGATTTCCTATTTTGACTGTGTCCGCTTAACGCCCTTTGTATCATTTGTAATAGGAGAAGAATATGTCTAATGTTAAAAAACGTCCTGAGGTTCTGGCACCGGCTGGGACTTTGGAAAAATTGAAAGTTGCCGTTGATTACGGTGCAGATGCTGTCTTCGTCGGTGGTCAGCAATACGGACTTCGTAGTCGTGCAGGTAACTTCTCAATGGAAGATATGCAAGAAGGAATCAACTACGCCCACGAACGTGGTGCCAAGGTCTATGTTGCTGCCAACATGGTTACCCACGAGGGTAATGAAGATGGTGCTGGTGCTTGGTTCCGTGAATTGCGTGATATGGGACTTGATGCGGTTATCGTGTCTGACCCAGCCCTTATCGAGATTTGTGCTACTGAAGCACCAGGACTTGATATTCACTTGTCTACACAAGCTTCAGCTACCAATGTTGAAACTTTCCACTTCTGGAAAGAATACGGATTGACACGTGTTGTTTTGGCGCGTGAGGTTTCAATGGAAGAATTGGCAGAGATTCGTCGTCGTACAGATGTCGAAATTGAAGCCTTTGTTCATGGAGCAATGTGTATTTCTTACTCAGGACGTTGTACTCTGTCAAACCACATGAGTGACCGTGATGCCAACCGTGGTGGCTGTTCACAATCATGCCGTTGGAAATATGACCTCTATGATATGCCTTTCGGTCAAGAAAGAAAGAGCATCCAAGGGGAAGTTCCAGAAGAATTTTCAATGTCAGCCGTTGACATGTCAATGATCGACCATATTCCAGACATGGTTGAAAATGGCGTTGACAGCCTTAAAATCGAAGGTCGTATGAAATCAATCCACTATGTCTCAACAGTTGCCAACTGCTACAAGGCTGCCGTTGATGCTTACATGGAAAGCCCAGAGAAGTTTGAAGCAATCAAACAAGACTTGATTGATGAAATGTGGAAAGTTGCCCAACGTGAATTGGCGACAGGTTTCTACTACAACACACCAACAGAAAACGAGCAACTCTTCGGTGCCCGTCGTAAAATTCCTCAATATAAATTTGTTGGTGAAGTTGTCGCTTTCAACAAAGACAATATGACAGCAACTATTCGTCAACGTAACGTTATCCTCGAAGGTGACCGTATCGAGTTCTACGGACCAGGTTTCCGTCATTTTGAATGCTTCGTAGAAGATCTCCACGATTCAAAAGGTAACAAGATTGACCGTGCGCCAAACCCAATGGAACTCTTGACGATCACAGTTCCTCAAGAGGTAAAACCAGGCGATATGATCCGTGCCTGCAAAGAAGGACTCATCAACCTCTACCAAAAAGATGGCACAAGCAAAACTGTTCGCGCATAATAACAAAAGCAAACCTCTGGCCAGTTAAGAACCAGAGGTTTATTTTATGGAAAATAGCAGAGCAGCACAGCTATTGGGCCTTGGCCTGAGATTGCTTAACCGTATCAGGAACCAGACTGATACGATCGATATCTGAAAAGGCGATGATAGCTGAGATATTCTGTTGAAAATTTTTGAGAACGAGCTGACCAGTTTCCTTATCATAGCGAATAATGTCACCAGTGAAACTCTTTTGCGAATAGATAACGTGAACCGCAGATTGACTTTGAATAGCATCTTGAAGGGTTTTGGTCAGCTGATTTTGTTTGAGATTGATGGCATGAGGTTTCTTTGGACCATCAAAAAAGCTGATAAAATGTTTCCTAAAAGCTGACCAATAGTTTTTCATAGAAATCCCTTTCAAAAATTGATACAATAATTGTACACTATTTTAAAAAAATAATCATTTTTTTGCACAGAATTACGAATAGAATAAGTGGAGGAAATATTATGTCAGAATTTAAATTTGAAATCGAAGAAAAATTGTTGGTCTTGTCTGAAAACGAGAAAGGTTGGACCAAAGAATTGAACCGCGTCAGCTTCAATGGCGCAGAAGCCAAATGGGACATCCGCATGTGGAGTCCTGACCATACCAAGATGGGCAAGGGCATTACCCTAACTCAAGAGGAGTTCCTAGTTATCCTAGATGCCTTTAGACGCCGTTAAGAAAAAGCTGATTGGTTCTGGCACTAGCCCCCAAAAATGAGACACAAGAAAAAACACTTCTGTTGAAATCTAGTAAACTAGAAACAGGAGTGTTTTGTTATGGTCAAAAAAGCTTATTCAGTAGAAACGAAGTTAGCCTGTATTGAAATGAAAAAGGCGGGTAAATCCAACAAGGTTATCATGGAGACCTTAGGTATCAAAAATGTTAGTCAGGTAAAGACCTGGTGGCGATGGTACAAGAATGATGAACTGCACCGTTTTTACCAACCTGTGGGGAAACAGTATACCTACGGTAAAGGGTTGGAACAGTTATCTGAAGTGGAACAGTTACGCCTGCAGGTAAAACTCTTAAAAAAGTATCGGAGCTTGGTAAGGCAATCGACAAAGTGAGCCTTGTCAAGCTAGTGTAAGAATACAAGGAGCATTATCCAGTGTCCCTTATTCTAGACTGTTTCAGTGTCAAACGATCAACCTTCTACCGCTGGAAAGCAGAAGGTCAGAAACCTAAGAAGAGAGATGCAATTGAAGATAAAATCGAGCAACTCTGTATGGAAAATCAATTTATCTATGGCTATCGTACCATCACCCGCTTACTCAAGAAGATCTATGGTCTCATCGTCAATTCTAAAAAGGTCTACCGTATCATGAAGGAAAAAGGCTGGCTCTGTCGGACACGTCCCAAGAAGATGCCAAGTCTAGGGAAGCCTTACTATGTGACAGAGAATAGGTTAAATCGTGATTTCCAAGCAGAAAATCCAATGGAGAAGCTTGTCACAGACATTACCTACCTCTACTTTGGAAATTGTAAGCTCTACTTATCTTCTATCATGGACCTCTATAATCGTGAAATTGTAGCTTATACTATCTCAGATTGTCAGGATACAGATTTTGTTTTAGACACGCTCCATCAACTCAAGCTGTCTCAAGGGGTCCTCTTACACAGCGACCAGGGCTCTGTTTACACCTCAAAAGGCTTGTAGAGAAAAAGGCATCATCCGCTCCATGTCCCGTAAGGGAACACCAGCAGATAATGCCTGTATCGAATGGTTCCATTCCGTTCTAAAGTCTGAAACCTTCTATCTCCATCGCTGGAGAAACCTAACTAAAGATAGTATAACAGATATTGTCAAGAATTACATCACATTTTATAATAAAACTAGAGTTCAACAGAGATTAAACGACCAGTCTCCTGTAGATTACAGAAAACTGACCGCTTAAATGTGTTTTTCTTCTGTCCCACTTTTGGGGTGCAGTGCCCCTGCCAGTCAGCTTTTTGCTATAATAGAGGCAAAGGAGACCACATGCTAGCATATAAGAACTACATTTTTGATTTTTACGGGACCTTGGTCCATATTGAGACCGATGAAGAGTCGCTTGATTTTTGGAGGACAATAGCAGAGCTTTATAGCAGTCTTGGAGCTACTTATGAAGCATCTGAGTTAAGGAAAGCTTATATCAGACTAGTCGCTGACGAGGAAGCAAACTTAGCCCAGCCCAGCCAGTTAGACTATGTTGAAATTGACATTCTTCAGGTTTTCAAGAGACTTTACACAGAATGCCCTAACAGAGATAAGCTCTCTTGGAAACTTGATTTAGAAACTGCCAGTAGATTGATTGCTGCAGCCTTTAGAATAGAATCTCGAAAAGAACTCAGAGCCTATGATGCGACTGTGCAGCTACTAGACTATCTCAAGTCACAAGGTGACAAGATTTTCCTCCTCTCAAATGCCCAGAAAGCTTTTACACTCCAAGAACTTAAGCAGACAGGCCTTTATGACTATTTTGACAAGATTTACATCTCGTCCGACTATGGTATGAAAAAACCACGTCCCCAGTTTTGGGAAATGGTCCTCACAGAGAACAAGCTAAATCTTTCAGAAAGTGTCATGATAGGTAACGACTTTACCACCGATATCGCAATTGCAGATAGCCTGGGTATGGACAGTATCTTTATCAACAGTTTCAACTACAACGAAAAAGAACTCAAAGAAAAGAATACTAGCAAAGTACCGGTGGTTGAGGATATTGGAGGAGTGATGGAGGTAGTAACATGTATGCGTTGATAGCAATTTTTGATAGGGATAGTAGAAAACAAATCAAGGAATTATGGGATTATCTCAATCGTGAGGGGATTTCTGATTATGCTTTTCAAGTAGAAAATAGAGAACCGCATTTAACCATAGCTGATTTTGAATTTATAGATTCTACTAATTTGCAATCTATAGAAAATTTTGTAAGAAATGTACCGACACCAACTCTTACAATTGCAGGGATCTCATCATTTTTAGAGACGAATATTATTACATTGAGTATTGATAAAAAGCAAGCTCTCGTAACTTGGCATGATAATTTTTATAATATTTTGTCGGAAATAGTAGATAGAGAATCATTTTATAGTCCTAAAAACTGGTTACCACACATTACAATTGCCAATCGAGTTTCTTGTGACAAATTAGGGATTGCATTTGAATTGAGTCATCGAATATGGTCTAAGAAGGAAGTTGAAATCTCAGCACTACAAGTTATTAAAATTAATAAATTTGATGTAGAAGTGATAGCACAATTTGATTGCAATTTATCTTAAACACACAACTGACAGTAGAAAATCTGCTGTCAGTTTTTTTGCTGCCTGGAAACAAAAAAGCTTCCCTTGGAATAATCCAAGAGAAGCTGTAAGCTGTTATAAGTTTTTACAACTACTTGTATAAGTTGTGGTAAATTTTTGGTAAGTTATACCACTAAACCTCTAGTAAGGCTGATATGACAGCGTTTATGAGACGTCTTATTTCATCGTAGGGAATAGCAACACATCACGGATAGTTGTTGTATCTGTGAGGAGCATGCAGAGGCGGTCGATACCAATTCCGAGTCCACCTGTTGGTGGCATACCGTATTCAAGGGCTTCAACGTAGTCGTAGTCGATGCCTGTTGCTTCGTCATCACCGAGTTCTTTGGCAGCAGCTTGAGCTCTGAAGCGTTCCAATTGATCGATTGGGTCGTTAAGCTCAGTGAAGGCATTACCGTACTCTTTGGTCATGATGAAGAGCTCAAAACGGTCTGTGAAGCGTGGATCTTCTGGATTTTTCTTAGCCAGTGGTGATACAGCAACTGGGTGACCGTAAACGAAAGTTGGTTGGATAAGCGTTTCTTCAACAAATTCTTCAAAGAAGGCATTGATGATGTGACCAACTTCAGTGTAGTGTTTTTCAACAGGAACTTTTTTCTCTTGGGCAATAGCTGACGCTTCTTCAAAGGTCATGTCAGCCCAGAAATCAACACCAGTGATTTCCTTGATAGCATCTACCATGTGAACACGTTTGAATGGTTCGTTGAGTTTGATTTCAGTATCTTGGTAGATAACTGGCTCATCACCTTTAACAGCCTTAGTAACGTGTTGGATGATACCTTCTGTCAAGTCCATGATATCCTTGTAGTCAGCGTAGGCTTGGTAAACTTCGATAGAAGTGAACTCAGGATTGTGAGTAGCATCCATACCTTCGTTACGGAAGATACGTCCAATTTCATAGACACGTTCCATACCACCGACGATAAGGCGTTTCAAGTGAAGCTCAGTTGCGATACGAAGTACCATATCGATGTTTTGAGCGTTGTGGTGAGTGATGAAAGGTTTAGCAGCAGCACCACCAGCTTCATTGTGAAGTACAGGTGTTTCAACTTCTAAGAAACCAAGTCCATCAAGGTAACGACGGATTTCTGAAATAATTTTTGAACGTGTTACAAAGCGATCGAAGCTTTCACGATTTGAAATCAAGTCAAGGTAACGTTTACGATAGATTGTTTCAACGTCAGTCAATCCGTGGAATTTTTCAGGAAGTGGGCGCAGCGATTTAGACAAGTGAGTGATGTGAGTAGCCTTGATAGAAAGCTCACCCATGTCAGTACGCATAACTTCACCTTCGATACCGAGGAAGTCACCGAGGTCAGCTTTCTTGAAAATTTCATAGTTTTCTTCGCCGACAGCATCTTTACGGACATAGAGCTGGATTTGACCATCACGGTCTTGGATGTGGGCGAAGCCGACTTTACCCTTACCACGTTTTGTCATCAAGCGTCCTGCAACGATAGCAGTTTCATTGATGTCGTGCAATTCTTCTTTAGTTTTATCTGCGTATTTTTCTTTAAGTTCACCAGAAGTAGCTGTGCGTTCGAAACGCTTACCAAAAGGATCGATTCCTTGTTCAGCCAAAGCCGTCATTTTTTCACGACGGACAATCTGTTGATCGTTCAATTCTTCCATGTGTTCGTTTGACATCTTAGTCCTCCAATAAATAGTCCTATCTATTGTATCACAAAATAGGCTAGAAGGCACTCATTTATTTCCAGGGTTTGTGTCAATTTTTCCGAGGATAACTAGACACAAACTAGACACTATTTTGTATGTTTTTGTAAGTAGATTATGATAAAATAAGGAAAATAACATCAAGGAGAATAGGAGGAGATTTGATGGAAATAAAAAGCGACTTATCAGCAGCGCAAGAACATGCAACGGCGTTGACAACTGCTAAGGATCAGTTATTAGTGGATGCGTCATCGGTCACGTTAGATGAGCAAACAACCGTGCAAGGGAACTCAAAAGCTAAAGTGGTCATTCAGCGAAGTGGCGAAATGGCTAACCAGATTAAAACAGCTTTAGCTACGACAATGGAACATTTGAATTCGGTGGCTAGTGATTTTGAAGTGGTTGACCAAGAAGGAGCACATGCGATAAAGGGAGAATAGGATGAAAAAGTATGAACTGGAACAACAAATGGAGGAAACTTATGCGTCTCGTCGTAAGACAGCTGAGTTACAAGAATCCTATGACTATTATTCTGGCATAGCGGCTCACTCAGAGGAGTTTTTATGGCAAGATGCTTATCAGAGTCATTATGCGCCTCGCTTTGAAACGGCTTTAGACATGACGAGTCGTTATCGTCATTATTTGTTTTGGGAAGCAGAAGAAGAGATAGCGGACCAGAGAAAAAAAGAAGACGATCTTGAAGATGATCTTGATGTCCTTTTGCGAAAGGAGGTTCAAGATGAGCGTTGATATGATTTTAGAGGACTCACAGACTCAAAGTCAGACAACAACGAGTTATTGTCAACACCAATTAGAAGGCTATCGAGCAATCCAACAAGCGATTAACCAGTTTGTTTCCGATACAGAAAGCTTAAAAGGCAAGGCTTATGATTCGGCTAGAGCTTTTGCGGAGACGGTTCTCACCCCTTTAGCCCGTGGTGGGGAACTTTACGAAGAAACCTTAAGTCAACTCATCACTAAATTGCCTAATGACTATATGGAAATGGTGGATGGTAAGAGTTGGCGAGAAGAAGATCTTCTCCAGCGGATTGATCAGCAACAACAGTGTCTAAATGTTCTTGGAGAGATGGAACTGCAATTGTCCTTAATTTCAGTGATGTCATTAGAACGCAAAATAAGCCTTCATCAATACCATGTGGAACTGATTGAAGTCCATGCTGACCTCAAACGAACTTATGAAGAAATATTAGAAAAGCTCTATGCGTTTGATAGCTATTCAGCCAGTATCTTTGATACCTTATCTGATATTGATACGCAAATGACACTTGGGTTATCTCAAATTGACCAGTCTTGGAATGCTCAAACAGGCACTTTTCAAACAATGGCGAATATGTCTTGGGCAACGGTTCTAAATAACCAGTATGCGGTTAAGGATACCAAAGCCACTACCGATGAAAAGATATTCATGGCTAATCTCATGACCCAGTACGGTTTTGATGCGGAAACCGCTCAAATTATCCTAAAGGTTAAACGAAAGATTGATAAAGAATTTCCTAAACTCCCACAAGACGAACGGGATTATTTGTTGTTACGGCTTATTGGGAGCGTCTCTTATGGCGCGGTTAATGGAACAAAGGACGAAATTCTCTAGAATACAACTGCTGGTGACTTGGCAACTTACTTTTATCATGAAAAATCAACAGCTAGTGGCAATTCCATCTATCGTGTTGGAATGACTTATGATGACATCATGACAAAACTTGGCATATCAGCTGAAGATTCCAAAACACTTTATAAAAATCTAACACTTCAACATGGTCTGTCGGGAGAAGACAGAGATCTAAATGCCATGGATGACGATGAACTTTATAAATATGCAAAAGAAATCTCACAAAACTATAAAGATAGTAAAGGCATTGATATTACTGTTGATGAAGTTCTAGCTGGTATGGAAACTATGTATCACAAAGCTGATTTTACTCATCAATCAATCACGATGGCTACGCATTTACGACCGTCTACCTATCCACTGATTAATGGACAAGTGGAAGATTTAGCAGGTTGGGAAGGTGATACTACTCGAAACGCCAATGAAAAAGATCCAAGTATTGGCATTGATGATTATTTAGCCGATTTAGATGCGGTTAATCTTACCAGTCGAATGTCATCAGGACAATCTTATATGACTGCCTTGAATACCTACCAATTAGAGTTAAGAACGGGTAAAACAACCCGTGAGAAAGAGTTTAAACAAAACATTGACTTTAAGGAAGTTAAAGAGACAATCTTTTCTAGCTTAGTGCCAAAAACATTATCAGGTAAAGTAATTGCAACAGACCCTATCACTGGGAGTCCGATTTATGATTCCGTTTCAGAAGATGAAGCTATGGCTTATTTAGAAGAAAATTACGAGGGTTCTTACTTGTTTGTTAAGAGCTTAGAAGAGGAAGAGAATTTATTTGGGGAGGACAAATAATGAAAAAGAAAGCGTTTCTAATTTTTGGACTTGTCATAGTAGTTGCTCTATCTGGCTATTGGTTCTCCGTTTATCATAGTTTAAAGAATCCTTTTGATGAGATGATTTATTCTGAAACGCAATCAACAAAAGTAACTCTCTTTACACCTTTAAGTACAGTTGTTGGCAGTGACAGGCATTTTAAAGCTAATGACGATTTTATCAGTCTGGACTATGATGAAAATTTGCTTAATGACGATGAGTCTATGTATACCTTTATATCTCCGTCAATACTATCATTTACTTATAGCGTTAACATTGAAGAAGATGTAAAAGTAGTTGTTGTTTATAGTTATAGGGCAAAAAATGCTACACTAACTCAATCGGTTCATCTCTCTGACCAAAAAAAGACCTATCACGGCAATGAATTATTAACCCAATTGTCTGCTTATGGTAAAGATTTAGATTGGCTTCAAACCACAAGTCAGACTGTTTTAGAAGATGATATTTTAGGACTGTGGTTTAAAAAAGGAAGTCACCGTTACTCTTTGGATAACCTAGGCAATCTAACCATTACATACGATGATGTTTTAAGTGATAACTAAAAAGGCTGCTATAATAGTTAATGGTAATATCTAAAAGTTATATAACAAAATATAGTTTGAAAAAACCTTTCAAAAATAGTATAATGAACTGCATTTTGAAAATTGTTTGAAAGAAAAGAGAAACATGATTACATCTATTGTTTTTGACGTTGATGATACTATCTATGATCAGCAAGCACCTTATCGCATCGCGGTGGAGAAGTGCTTCCCTGATTTTGATATGACTAAAATCAACCAAGCCTACATTCGCTTCCGTCATTACTCAGACGTTGGTTTTCCAAGGGTAATGGCTGGCGAGTGGACGACAGAGTACTTTAGATTCTGGCGTTGTAAGGAGACCTTGTTGGAGTTTGATTACCCTGAAATTGATGAAGAAACAGGAAATCATTTCCAAGAAGTTTACGAACACGAGTTGGAAAATATTACCATGCTTGATGAAATGCGTATGACACTTGATTTCCTAAAATCAAAAGGTGTCCCAATGGGAATTATCACCAATGGTCCAACCGAGCACCAATTGAAAAAGGTCAAAAAATTGGGTCTCTACGACTATGTTGATCCGAAGCGTGTCATCGTTAGTCAGGCGACTGGTTTCCAAAAACCTGAGAAGGAAATTTTCAACTTGGCAGCGGAGCAATTTGACATGAACCCATCAACAACGCTCTATGTTGGAGATTCCTATGACAATGACGTTATGGGCGCTAAAAATGGAGGCTGGCACGCCATGTGGTTTAACCACCGAGGACGTACTTTGAAAGCTGGTACTAAGCCTGTTTACGATGTGGCTATTGATAACTTTGAGCAGCTTTTTGGGGCTGTTAAGGTCCTCTTTGACCTACCAGATAACAAATTTATCTTTGACGTCAATGACAAGAAAAATCCAGTTCTTGAAATGGGGATCAATAACGGCTTGATGATGGCAGCAGAGCGTCTCTTGGAAAGTAATATGAGCGTAGACAAGGTGGTTATCTTGCTACGTCTCAGCAAGCAACAAGAAAAAATTCTCCGCATGAAATATGTAAGATAGAGAAAGTGTGACCTGTATGATGGAAATTCGTCGACTAAGATTGGAAGATAAGGCAGCCTTTAGGCGTTTTCAAGATATTCTCTTGGCAGAAAAAGCGGCTGGGAATGATCTGGTTGAGACTAAACGAGTTGAAGATTTTGAGGCTTTTCTGGCTAAAAGTCAACAGAATGAAATCGATACAGGAAATCCAGATTGGTCTACCTCGACGAATTTTTATTATTTTAAAGATGGTGAAATGCTTGCCCGAATCGGCTGCCGTTGGGAACTCAAGGGTGAGCTAGCTAGAGTGGGTGGTCATATCGGTTATGTTACGAGAACTGACTTTAGAGGTCAGGGTATTATGACTGAACTTCTAGATTTTGCCCTCAGAGAATATGCTGCGCGTGGTATCAAAAAGGTATTGATTACAGCTAGAAAAGATAATCAAGCTAGCCGTGCAACCATTGAGAAATTCCCTGCTAGCTTTGATGGCTATGCAGAGGATAGAGGCTTTGAATGGGCAAGGTACTGGGTTGACACACCAAGTGAATAGAAAAAAGTTGGGTTAAACCCAACTTTTTTGTTTGTCTATTTTGTGTAAACAAGCTCTTCCTCAGCAACTTCAAGATAGCTAGTATCGTTCCAAGTGATGAGTTTGAAGCTTTGGAAATCCTCTGTTTCAAGGATAGTCAGACTTGAGTTACTCAACCCACCATCTAGTCGAAGCTGTGCTGGATGGAAGCCTAATAGAGTCTTGATAGACGCGGTTAGATTAGCTCCATGACCAACAAAAAGCACATGTTGAAATGGTTTATCCTTTAATGACTGTACCAAATCGAGAACACGTCGTGTTGTTTGATAAAGGCTTTCAGCATTGAAAAGATCTCCCTTGAAGAGGGCAAGGTTGTGGCGAAATGCTTCCATTTGTTTTGGATAGATAGAAGTCATGATTGCGATTTTCTGCCCTTCAAGACTGCCTAGGCGCCACTCTCTTAAAGCATCAGTAAAGAAAATTTGACTTTGATGATGATTCTCTTGCATAATCAACTCAGTCGTTTCACGAGCGCGCTTTAAATCGCTTGAAAAGACGCAATCGAAGTTCTGGTCGGCTAAAAAATGACCAAGCTTCTTCAAATCCTCACGCGCCTCAGGTAGTAGTGGCGAATCGCCTCCTGCACCTTGGAAACGCCCTTCAACATTCCATTCTGTTTTTCCATGTCGAACAAAAGGCTCTTTGTCAACTGTAGTGGGTTGACTAAATAATTAAGCACGAGAGAGAATCAAATTGGTTCTCTCTTTTGTTGCGTTCAAAGCGAGAAGAA
>NZ_JAFBEH010000024.1 GCF_016908645.1 Streptococcus loxodontisalivarius | reverse complement strand
ATAATTATAAACCATGACATTGGAAAACGAGCATCTCCGACTGCGGAAGTGCTCGTTTTTTTCTATTCTGAAGCTAGTTTTTGCCCAGCCTCTTTGGTTGAAGATAAAGTCTTTTTTCGATACTTTCCTTAAGTGATGTCGGACGTCAGGTGAAATTATCCAGTGGATGATTTCAGGAATCAGTGGAATTCCATTTGAGCCTCTTCGCTTTCTAGTTTCAAGGCTCAGACCTGAAACAGTCCACTGGACTGTTTCACTCTCAAATATTCCGAGTGTAAGAAATGCTTTCATATAGCCATTTCTTACACTTTCATCACGACGGAAGTATCTGGTAAATGCCTAAGACAGTCTTAGCACTCCGCTCGCATGAAATCGGAAGATTTATTTTAAGTAAGCAGAGCTTTGATTTTAAATTTTGTTGTAAACTAGGTTTGTCTACATTCTGACTCCTCAATAATTTGAGGAGTTTTTGTATTTTATTTAGAGATGAAAACCGCGTTTTTCTAGTGCTTTGACAAGCAGCACAGCGATAATTCCAGGAACTGATTGTCCGACTAAGAGGTTGATAACGAGTGCCCAGTAGGGAACTTGCAACAAGGTGCTTAGCCATAGTGGAGCAATGAAAGATGGGATGAGGAAAATTGCGAGGGCAACCATCCAAACATTTAGTCTGAGCTTTTTGATAAGGCAGATTGCTCCAGTTGTTAGTATTCCTGCGAAAAATCCACCGATAATGTCGATAATTCCCAGTCCGCCAAAGCTATTTGCCAGAGCATTAGCAAGACTAAGTGGCAGTGCTAAAAAGGGATAGAGGTAGGTCAATCCGTAAATTGCTGTTGCCAGTCGCATCTGATAGGCTCCAAAGGAAATAGCCTGTGATAGAAAGAGAACAGCAATGTAGGTTGCCATAAAAATTGCGGATAGAACCAATTTCTGATTGGTTTTTAAACTTTTCTTAGTCATTCTTCCTCCTTGAGCTTCAGCCGCCAGAATGATAAGCGACTCAAGCCTAGTTTTATTTAGAGACAGGATATTACGAACTGTCTATCGATTTTCTATTATAGGGGAAAATGGCAGAGCTGACAAGATTTTTTAGGCAGTGAAAAGAAATAGTTTTCTAAAGATGATTAAAAAGATATAATTTCAGTTACAAAATATTGACATAAATATTACTGTTTTGTAAAATAATAAGACATTAACTAAAAGGAGATTAAAATGCCGAAGAAACATAGATACCAGTATTTGCTGCCCTTGGTGCTTAGTACGTCAAGTTTAATCCTTGCAGCAAATCAACTAACTGTTTCAGCTGATGAGGTTGGAGAGCCTCAAATTGAAACAGTAGTAACGACAGAGGAAGTTGTGGCTACGACCGAGACAAGTACTGAGAGTCAAAGCCAAGAGACTGAATCGACTAGTCTAGTAGAGGAGCAGACTGAGGAGCCTGTGACAACTGATTCTGAAAAAGGATCAGAGAACAGCCAGGAAACTAGTAACACTGAGCATGCTGCTGATAAGACTGAAGAAACAGAGCCAGAACAGGTTGAGCCTCAAACGACTCAAGAAGTTGGTTTTGTACAATCAGGTGACCAATGGCTCTACTATAATCAAGCTGGTCAGAAAGCAGTAGGGACAACTGAGATTGATGGTCAAACTTACTTCTTTGATCAAGACGGTTATCAGGTTAAGGGAAACTTCGCTACTGCAGAAGACGGTAAGGAGTACTACTACGATGGTCAGACTGGGCAACGTGTAAGTAGTGATTTTGTGACTGCAGATGGCGGTGTGACTTGGTACTATGTGGATGCAGAAGGTCAAAAAGTCACAGGAAATCAAACGATTAATGGTCAAGATCTCTACTTCAATGAAGCTGGTCAGCAAGTCAAAGGACAATTTGTGACGGGTGAAGACCAATTTGATTATTACTATGATGCGAATACAGGTCAGAAATTAACAAGCCAATTTATTGATGTTCCTTATGAGTTTAGATTAGATATTGGGTTTGATACGGTTTATGTTAATGGAAGATTTGTAACACAGCGCCGCTATGCTGCCCCAGAAACGCGACACCACTATTATTATGTCAATGATGAGGGACATAAGGTAACAGGTACCTACGTAACTGAAGATGGAAAAATTTACTTTTTTGATCAAACTGGTATCCAGATAAAGGGTGATTTTGCTACTGCAGAAGATGGCAAAGAGTACTACTATGACGGAGACACTGGAGAGCGAGTTCAAGGTAATCGTTTTGTGAGTATTTCTTACGATACTACTTATTTCTTAGGTGTTGCAACAGGTTCGATACATTATGCTCCAGGAGGTAAAGGATATCTTTGGTATTATCTTACTGAAACAGGTGATAAGGCCAAAGGCTACTATTTTATTGATGGGGTTGAATATTATTTTGATACTGAGACTGGTCTCCAAGTCAAAGGAAATGCTTATCAACGAATTAATAGTGGAGCCAAATATACAGATCCTTATACAGACTTAGATACAGGTGAAGTTCTAAGAGATGTTATCTATATGCAGAAAGAACCAGATCGATTAAATAATCGGTATACCATTACTCAATTTGACTCAGATGGTAATAAAATAGAAGGTCGTGATTTAACAGGGAATAAACGTAAAGAATTTAATGATAATTATTTGACAATTAATAAAAATGGAAATTACGTTCTCTCTAGTTATAATAATAAATTCTATAATTCCTTTACAGAGTCAGAGGTCATCTCCTTTAAAGGAAGCAAATACACTATTGGTATGAATGGTATCCTTGTACCATTTGATGGTGATTTTTCAAAAGTATATGGTAAATTTGCTAGAGCATACGACAGAGCTTTCGATCAATTTAGTGAAGAGGAGTACTTCTACAATACGCTTGGTAAGCGTGTCTATGCTGATTTTGTTAAGCCAGAAGGTAGTGATACTTGGTACTATGTCGGTCTAGATGGTCAGAAAGTGACTGGACGTCAGACGATTAATGGACAGGATTTGTATTTCTTTGAAGATGGTGCTCAATCAAAAAATGGTTCCTTTACCTATGAAGGAAAAACCATGTTTACTGACGAGTCAGGGAATATCATTAAAGGACAAACCTTTGAACGTAATGGGATCACTTATACAACAGATGCTGATGGCTATCTTATTGAGGAATAAGACTTGCTAATAGAAACCCTATCTTAGGTCATTACTTTCATAAAAAATAACACTTAGAAATCTTCGGTATAAGGAGACTTCTAAGTGTTTTTTGTGTATGTGCTTTACTTGAGCTTTAAACTTGCTCTTTTAATCGTTTTTCTTCGTGATGGGCTTTGAAAATCATATAAGTTCCAAGGCTGATCAGGATGAGAAAAATAATTGTTCCTAGCAGGATAGTCATGAGACGGTGGTAAGATGGGTCATCTGAACCACCGAACTGTTTCATCATCATGGTTTGGAGGAAGAAGAGTGAAAAGAGCGAAGCGGCGAAGTTGAGGTTTTTACTTGCCTTCATGATTGGTGTCGTGTCCTGTCTGAAGCGAAAGAGGTTAACAGCGGATGTGATAACGCTGATGAAGGTCGTAAGGGCGACAATATAGATAAGCATTGGATACTTGCTTTCTAATTTATCGTTATTGCTAGCGACAGCGATGACCATGATATGGAAAATAGCTGCAGCAGGTATCATGAAGTAGCCGACATGGCGGTAGTGCTGCCAGTTCTTTTCGGAATCATTCTGCCTACGTAAATCGTGGCCAAGATAGTGTTTGATAATACCAAAAATCAGATGGTAGACTGCGTAGAGCATATACCAGCTAGATCTCAGAATTGCCCCTGATAAAAATGAGATGGCAACATAGAAGAGGTTGTAGATGGCACTAAAAGTCACTCCAACTGTTGTTGTTAGCCATCGATTTTGTAAAATAGCGGAGCTATTGACCAAAAAACGGGAAAGCGAGACAATAATCCAAACGTCCACAGCAGCAATCAGAGCAGATAGTATCGATAAGGTCCAATTAAGGACTTGATTATCAGCAGTCGTATGTGTGATGACCAGATAACCGATGATGATCATGATCAGGTTGCTCGCAAGAAGGCTTAGCCAGTGTTTCTTTGCAAGTCTCAGAGTAAGATGAACAGCCTTCACAAAGATTCCTTTCTAATAAATGAGTTCATGAATAATGGAGACGATAAAGTCGATATCTTCTTGACAGCCTTCGGAAACCCAGTCAAAGATAATCTTACGAATGCCAGTCAGATAGAAATTTACCATGTAACGAATACGTTTTTCATCAGTAATTCCCTGTTTATGAAAACCTTGGATAAAATGATTTTCGAAATGGTCTTGGTCATTGAGTGCATGGTGAAAGTCAAGGGGATTTTTAAGGTAGATACGATAAATTCTTTGGTGGTCCTTGATAAATTGTAAATAAGGTGTCAGATAGTAGGAGTCCAGCAGACTCCCTTTTTCTTTTGGAGCATTAAGCTGCGCTTGATAGTCTGGGTAGGTATCTAAATATAATTGAATCAAGTAGTCTTTAGTATCTTCCAGCAGATCAAATTGACTGTCATAGTTATTGTAGAAAGTTGAACGATGGACGCCTGCTTCTTTACAAATCTGACTGACCGATAATTGGTCAAACTCATTGTCGTCCAAGAGGGTGAGTAGAGCTTGTTTAAGTCTATCTTGAGCCGATTCAGCCATGCTTTTCTCCTTATTGTTGCTTGATATTTTATAATTATAACAAAAAAGAGACTCGATTCGACACTTTTGGTCAAATCTGTCCTTCAAACTGGTTTAGAAAACAACTATACTAATATCATCAAGCAAAGGAAAGAAGAAAACATGAAAAAATCACTTATTATTGGAACACTATCACTTGCAGCAATTACAGCTGGCTATCTGACCTATCAGTCTGGTTGGGGACAAGAACACTTGGCTGACAGTAAGTTGGGAAATGGAATCGTTCAAGCCTATCAGAAAACAGAAGATTTTGCGACAAGTAAGGCAGACCAAGTTTTAGACTATTTTACAAAATAAACAAATATCAGAATAAATCAAAGAAAGAGGAATCAATATGACAAGTATTTTAGCTATTATTATCGGAGCAATCATCGCAGGACTAGCAACAGCACTTCCAAGCTTATTTGGTAAAAAAGTAGGAATTTCCTACTGGCTTGTTAATATCGTTTTAGGAGCCTTGGGAGCAGTAGCAGCTAATCAACTTCTTCCAGGAGCTTATGGTCCTGAAATCGCCGACCTTAACCTTGTTCCTATGTTAGCAGGCTCACTTGTTTTGGCAGGGATTGGAACATGGGTAGTCGCTAAGCTGACAGCTTCTAAATAAAATGCATGATTAGATTACGAATTATAAGTTCAGTGGAGTAGCCAGCTCCGCTTTTTTTCTTTTTAGAACAGGCTCCTCTTTTGAGAAATATCGTAAGTATTGTATAATAGATAATATATGCTTTGATGCGAAAGTTAAAAATCCTCGAAAGCCGAATGACTAAAAGGAAAGTTAAATGCAAGATAAGTTGACAGGACTGACCAAGGAAGAAGTCCAAGTACGAATACAAAATCATCAGACCAACGAATTTAATACCAAAACCAGCGCAAGCAATTGGCAGATTATCAGACGAAATGTCTTTACCTCTTTTAATGCGCTTAATTTCGCTATTTTTTTGGCGCTCTTAGCGGTTCAGGCTTGGTCGAATACCTTTTTCTTTGGAATTATCGTTCTTAATTCCTTCTCGGGTATGCTGACGGAGTGGCGTGCCCGCCGTATGATTGACAAGCTCAATCTGATGAATAAGGATGACATTAAGGTTGTTAGAGATGGGGAAATCATCAAGATTGCACCTGAAACGATTGTGCTAGACGATATCCTTCTCCTGTCAGCAGGTGAGCAGGTGCCTAGTGATGCCAGAGTTCTGGAGGGAACAGCTGAGCTCAACGAAGCAATGTTGACTGGTGAGAGTGACCTTATTCTGAAACAAGAAGGTGCAGAGCTGCTCTCAGGTAGCTTTTTAGCCAGCGGTCAGGTCTATGCTCAGGTGATTCACGTTGGGCAGGACAATTATGCCAACAAGCTCATGCTTGAAGCCAAGGTTCACAAGCCGATTGTCTCACAGATTTTAGCAAGTATGGATAGGATTGCTGCCTTTACTGGTAGAATTATTCTTCCATTTGGACTTGCTCTCTTTTTTGAAGCTTATTTGATCAAGTTGCTGTCGCTACAAGAGTCTGTCGTGACAACATCGACTGCCCTGCTAGGGATGTTGCCGAAAGGGATTGCTCTTTTGACCATGACCTCGCTTTTGACAGCTGTCATCAAGCTAGGAATGAAGAATGTTCTGGTGCAGGAAATGTACTCTGTTGAGACCTTGGCTCGTGTGGATGTCCTCTGCTTGGACAAGACGGGAACCATCACCAAGGGACAGATGACGGTTGAAGACCTGCATCTCCTGTCAGATAGGTTCAGTAAGGACGAAATTGAGCATCTGTTGGCTGCCTATATGCAGACTAGTCAAGATAGTAACTCGACAGCGCGTGCCATCCGAACAGCCTATGGTGATTTGCGACACGACTATGAGAGTCTGGCAACGGTGCCCTTTTCAAGTGACCGCAAGTGGGGAGCAGTAGGGATTGCAGACCTTGGAACTCTCTATCTGGGTGCCCCTGAAATGCTTTTGACAGAGACTCTGCCAGAAATCCAAGCTGCGCAGATGAGAGGGTCACGTGCCCTTGTTCTTGCTTATTCTCCAGAATCTATTCGTACAGATAAGCTGACGCTCCCAAGTCAGATTGAGGCTTTGGCTCTGCTTGAAATTGCTGACCCAATCCGTGACGATGCGGCAGAAACACTAGAATATCTGCGTTCGCAGGATGTCACGCTTAAAATTATTTCAGGAGATAATCCTGTAACTGTTGCCCATATCGCTAAGCAGGCTGGCTTTGCGGATTACAATAGTTACATCGACTGTTCTAAGGTTAATGATGAGGAATTGGTCGCTCTAGCTGAAAGCACAGCTATTTTCGGGCGTGTCTCTCCCCACCAGAAAAAACTTTTGGTTCAGACCCTCAAGAAAAATGGTCATACAACAGCCATGACTGGTGATGGGGTCAATGATATTCTGGCTCTACGTGAGGCTGACTGTTCTATCGTTATGGCAGAAGGAGATCCTGCGACTAAGCAGATTGCCAATCTGGTTCTTCTGGATTCTGAGTTCAGTGATATTCCAGAAATCCTCTTTGAAGGACGTCGAGTGGTCAACAATATCGCTCATATTGCACCGATTTTCTTGATTAAGACGATCTATTCCTTCTTACTAGGCTTGCTTTGTATCGCAAGTATCGTCTTTGGTAAGGCTGAATATCTCTTGGTCTTCCCATTTGTCCAAGTACAGATGACCTTGATTGGGCAGTTCGTAGAAGGATTCCCACCATTTATCCTGACCTTTGAGCGCAATATCCGACCAGTTCAAAAGGACTTCTTGAAGAGAGCGCTGATTTTATCAATCCCTAACGCTTTGATGCTGGTTATCAGTGTACTCATCTTCCACCTCATGCTGGTTTACGGAGATCTCAGTCAGAAAGATATGTCTACACTTGCCTACTATGTCCTAGGAGGAACAGGGCTCCTATCAGTTATAAGAGCCTGTCTTCCATTGACCAAGGCACGTTTTGCCCTGATTCTTTATTCAGTTCTAGGCTTTTTCATCAGTTCCTACTTCCTAGCCAGCTATGTTTCGATTCAGCCGCTCAATAGCTATACGCTGACCATCTTTGTTGGTATTATGGTGCTGATTACCCCACTCTTCTTCTGGATTAGTGCTAAGCAGGGTGCTTTTAAAGAGGGATAGTAAGGGTATTAGAGTGAGTTCTGAAAGACTCTAGATCTCAATAATAACAAGTATTTATGACAGATATCAGTTGTGACTGATGTCTGTTTTTTATTTTCGAGTCATCCTTGTTGACAAAGATAATCTTTTTAGATAAACTTGTATCTAAATCGAGTACAAGTTAGAGGGAGAAAATCATGGATACAAAATTTTCAGTAGCCTTGCATATTTTAGTTTACATAGCTGAGACAGATAAAGTCGCTAGTTCAGAAGCGCTAGCCAAAAGTGTCAATACCAATGCCAGTCATATCAGAAAGATTACACGTCTTTTGAAACAGGCAGAGCTATTGACCAGCCAGCAAGGAAAATCCGGCTTTAGTCTAGCCAAGGAGGCGAGTGAGATTGATCTTGCTAAGGTCTATCGTGCTGTCTATCCTGAGAAATCTCTGCTCAATATCCATGAAGACCCCAATCCTGCTTGTCCAGTTGGGCAGCATATCGGTCAGGTTTTGGAGCCGACCTTTAGGCGTATCGAAGAGGATCTGATGACTGACCTTGCTAAGGAAAGTCTGGCAGACCTTATCCAAAAACTTTATCAAAAGGCATCAAACTAGAAGGAAAAGAAAATGAAAGCATATCAACACACAAGTTACAAGAAAAACACTATCCAACTGCAATTAAATGACATCGCAAAACCAGAAATCTCAAGTAATCAAGTTTTAGTCAAAGTGCTAGCAGCAGGTGTCAATCCTGTTGATAATATGATTTCACGTGGTGAAGTCAAGATGATTGTGCCTTACAAACTCCCACAAACTGCTGGGAATGAGTTTGTTGGTGTCATTGAGGCTGTCGGAAGCACAGCTAATTCTTTCCAAATTGGCGATCGCGTCTTTGGACGTTTGCCACTCAATCATATCGGAGCTTTTGCCGAGTACCTTGCTGTTGACCAAGCAGCACTAGCTACTGTTCCAGACTATCTGACTGATATTGAAGCGGCAGCTATTCCCTTAACGGCGTTGACAATCATGCAGGCTCTTGACCTGATGAAGGCTAAGGCTGGCGAGACCATCTTTATCTCAGGTGGTACTGGTGGAGTCGGTGGTATGGCTATTCCGTTGGCTAAGGCTAAGGGCTTGACTGTTGTGACCAATGGCTCAGCTGAACATGAGGAGCGTGTGTTGGGACTTGGTGCTGATCGTTTCATCGACTATAAGACTGAGGACTATGCAAACCTTCTCTCAGGTGTGGACCATGTTTTGGACACTTTAGGTGGTGCTGAAACTGAGAAACAGATGACCATTCTCAAAAAAGGTGGACACCTAGTTTCCCTTAGAGCCATGCCAAATGGTTCTTTTGCCAAACGTATGGGACTTGCCAAATGGAAACAAATTCTCTTTGGTCTAGCAGGTCGCAAATTTGACAAGATGGCTGAGAAATACGGCGTTAGCTATGATTTTATCTACGTTGAATCAAACGGTCAGCAGTTGCAAGAAGTAGCAGATATCTTCAATCGCATCCAACTCAAACCATCAATTGATACAGTTTATAATTTTGACCAAGTCAACGCAGCCCTTGATAAGGTTGCTAACGGCCGCTCAAAAGGGAAGACCGTTATTCAAGTGAGCTAAGACAATTCGACACTTTTGGTCAAATCTGTCCTTCAAATGACCGCAGATCTGCTATATACTAATAACAATCAATGAAATGAAAGAGGTAATCTTATGACAGCAAATGAAATGATTTTCTTGAAAGAACAAGTAAAAGCGGACAATATCACAGTTGGAGCTTACACTTATTATGCTAAGGAACGTGAAGGAGAGAATTTTGAAGAAGACAATGTTCTTTACAATATTCCAGGGCATGGCGATTTGACAATCGGTAACTTCTGTAGTCTGGCAAACGGTGTTCAATTCATCATGTCAGCTGCCAACCACAGTATTGCCTCAGTTTCAAGCTATCCTTTCATGCTTGTTAAGGAGAAATGGCGTCAAAACATGGGCATGACGGCAGCAGATATGCCTGATAAAGGTGATACCATTGTTGGACACGATGTCTGGATTGGTCGCGACGCAACCATTATGCCAGGAGTCAAGATTGGAAATGGTGCCGTTATCGGCAGCAAGGCTGTTGTAGCTAAAGACATTCCTGACTATGCCATTGCTGTTGGAAATCCTGCCCGTGTCATCAAGTACCGTTTTGATGAAGAGACCATTGCCTTTCTTCAAGACTTGGAATGGTGGAACTTCTCAGAAGAAGAGCTTGATGAAGCTATGCCTTACCTGACAAGTGTTGATCTACCAGCATCTAAACAAGCCCTAGCAGAGATCAAAGCAAAATAAGATGTACCAAAACTGATAATCATTAAGTAAACCAAAAAATCTAGCTGACTCATCTCAACTAGATTTTCTTTTTATTTTACAAATCAATTTCCAAGACGATTGGGGTGTGGTCTTGGCGATCACCTGAGCTAATCATTTCTGATTTGGTGATTTTGTCTGCTAGGCGGTTTGAGGTCAACCAGTAGTCGATTCTCCAGCCTGTGTTATTGATTTTAGAAGTTTTACTGCGCTGTGCCCACCATGAGTAGACATTTGGCACATCACCGTGAACATGACGGAAGGTATCTGTAAAGCCTTTGGCAAGGAGGTTGGTAAATCCTTGACGTTCTTCATCGGTGAATCCTGGTGAACGACGGTTGCTTGATGGGTTGGCAAGGTCGATTTCCTTGTGGGCAACGTTGTAGTCACCTGTGGCAAGGACTGGCTTTTGACTGTCAAGCTCTGCTAGATAGTCTGCGTAGCAGTCGTCCCAAACTTGGCGGTCAGCAAGTCGTTTCAAACCGTCACCAGCATTTGGAGTATAGACTTGGGTCACGAAAAAGTCGTCAAATTCCAAGGTGATGATGCGGCCTTCGCTGTCCATTGTGGAAGGGGCACCGATTTCAGGAAAACTGATGACTGGGTCAAGTTCTTCTTTATAGAGGAACATGGTTCCAGCGTAGCCTTTTCTAGCAGGCTCAACCGATGAGCGCCAAGTGTTTTTGTAGTTAGGGAAGTAGCTCTCGAGAATCTCCAAGTGCTTTTTGGTAGGGCCTTTGGCTGAGAGTTTTGTCTCCTGAATAGCGATGACATCAGCATTTTCCGCAACCAAGGTGTCGATTACCGCACGAGATAGCAGAGCGCGTGCCGAGTCGCTGGTCAGAGCAGCATTGAGGGAATCAATATTCCATGAGATAAGTTTCATCGTTTTATCCTTTGCAAGTGATATTTGCCTTCCATTTTATCAAAAATCGCATGAGTAAGCGAGGATGGGGATTGAAAATAAAAATACTGGACCTTGATCCAGTATCTTAGATATTCTAATATTCTTCTTCAATGATTGAAGGATTTTGATTTGCGAGTTCACGATAGAATTCAGCTTTTGCTGCATAGTAGTAGACACCAACCCAAAGTGTACCAATACCAAAGGCAAGTGATCCAAGGATGAACCAACCAATGAAGCTAAGGTCAAAAATAAAGAGTTCCATCTTATGTCCATCCATTAAGCGACGAGACTTAGTGATAGCTTCGGTAGGTTTTACTTCACGACCCTGACGTTTCAAATCATCAACGATATATAGTGACATAGCGTAAGAATAAGATTTGATGATACCTGGTACAACAAGTAATAGAGACCAAAGTCCAATAAAGATATATTGTAGTAAGCTAGTCAAGAATACAGGTAAAATACGATTTTCTGTAAATCCTGAAAAAGCAGCAGAGAAGATGTTATCATCTTTACGATTATCAATGAGGTGCAACATAGCAAGGATGATACCTGCAGAGAGGATACCATTTAGAATGCCACCTAGTCCTGAACTGATAAAGCTAATAAAAAGTGAAACCAGAAGAGTGATAAGGCTAATTCCAACACCCCAGAGCCAATTACCTACAAGTTTTTCTTTTGCGGCTTGTTTTAAAGCACGACGTTCCATAAAATTCTCCTTAAAAAATAATAAAAAAACTATAACATAATGTCATAATTATTGTCAATATTTCCATAAAATAATGACTCAGTTCCAGCTTGTACAAGTGATCTTTATCATTTATAATAGTTTTAATCTATCAAAGGAGCCATCATGACTTATATCTACCTAGCACTAGCTATTTTATTGGAAATTATCGGAACCAGCCTTTTGAAAGCATCGCAGGGCTTTAGCAAACTTGCTTTGGGAATAGCTGCGCTTCTGACCTTGTGCGCTTGTTTTTTGATTTTTTCACAAGTCTTGAAAGGAATCAATCTAGGCGTAGCCTATGCCATCTGGTCTGGAGTTGGTATCGTAGTGACGACTATTTTAGGCATCTATCTCTGGAAAGAATCGACCAATCTCATGACTTTGTTTGGCATCGCTCTTATCTTGGTCGGTGTTGTTATCGTCAATCTCTATGGCAGTGGACACTAGAAAACGAGTGGAAAAAGTTTCCACTCTCTTTTAATTTTCCAAGCCCAGCTCTGCCATTTTTTCAGAGATAATTTGGTAAACCTTATCCCAATCCTCTGGCTTATTGATGTCTAGGTTATCTGTTGAAATGCGGAGCTTTGGACTGTGGTCGTAGTCTTCATACCAGCCTTGGTAGTGGCTGTGGAGGAGACGGTAGTAGTCCAAGAGTCCGTTCTCAGCAGTTGGTTGTTCATAAGAGCGCCCACGTTTTTCGATGTTTGACATGATGTGCTCAAAGCTGCCGTCCAAATAGATAAGAAGATCTGGAGCCTTCTTAGGTAGCTCTGAAATTTCTTCCATCATATTTTCAAGAAGCTCTAGGTAGATATTGTACTCTTCCTGACTGATGCTACCTTGTAAGGTATTAATATAGGTAAAAAGAGCATCCTCGTAGATAGAACGATCTAGGATATTATTGTTTTCCTTGTAGGCTTCTTTGATGGACTTAAAACGTTTATTGAGGAAATAAATCTGTAGCGCAAAGCCGTATTTATCAGGATCCTCATAATATTTATCAAGAATAGGGTTGTTATCTACAGGTTCAAAGAAAGCTTGAGTCCCCAAAACCTCAGCCAACTGTGATGTATAAGTCGTCTTACCGACACCAATCATGCCTGCTAGTATAATCACTATAGTTACATACCTCCAAAACTAATGATACAAAGGGCATTAAAAAGGCGTATGAAAATAGGGAGATGGCAGAAAATCTAGATTTTCTAGCCAGCTCATCTTTTTCACTAGTCTTTTAGTCCCGTGTTCAAATAAAATGATACAAAATCCGTTGGACGGGCAATGTCAACTATACCGACAAAATCGAATTTCTGTATTGAAATGCCAAAGGATCTTCCAGATCGTTTTACTGTCCAAGTCTCATATCTAGTGTTAGCTAAATGATAATAGCACTATATGTGGTAGGAGTCAAGGTGATGTTACTTAAAAAGCCAAGTCTAACTTACCAGGTCAGACTTGGTTTTTGAGTGTTTATTTAACTTTCTTAGCCAACATTGTTGCGAATTGAAGCTGGATACGATTGCCGTTTTCATCGACCTTGTGAAGTTGACCGACGTTTTCATTGTATTTGACCAATTCCCAATCCTTGTAGTAGTCCTTAAGTTCACCCTCTTTGAAGGTAAAGCTAAATGGCATTGGGCAAGGATAGTTCTCAGTATCCATGGCGCAGACAATCAGATTGTAGCCACCGATTTTTGTATGGTCTTGCATGTCTTGGATGATATGAGGAATCTGCTCACGGTCAAGGAACATAAAGACCACTGTTGACAGGATAAAGTCAAAAGTATCGGTAATATTTGCCTCGTTGATATCATACCAGTCAATCTTGGCAGGAATATCTTCTTCCATAGCCATATTTTCTAACATGACAAGGCTCTGCCCATTGGCATCCACAGAAGTTACATCATGCCCCAGCATGCTGAGATAAAGAGAGTTACGCCCTTGTCCACAGCCCAGGTCCAGGATCTTACTTTTGGGGGACAATAGCGGAGCTGCTTCGATGACTTCCGAGTGGGTCTTCGTCCAGCCGTGTTTCTTGTTGAGATAATCTTCTAACTGACAGTAGAACTCCAAATAAAATTCCAAATCATCAGTCAAAGCCTCAACCTTGTGCCAAGCCTGTGGCTCAACAAAAGGAATGTCACTATCTTTGGTAAAGATATGCTCGGCTGTAATCTGATCATCCTCAGTCATCTCATAGAATTTGAGCTCGCCAGAGAGAATAGTTAGCTTGCCCCAAGTGCCGACCTTAGTATTATGACGGCGTTTGATTGCCTCAGGCATAGTTTCGCCAGTCCAGTTGGGCATACGTTTATATAAAACAAGATTTTTGCTTGTCATCTTCTTTCCTCCAATATCAGATAGTTTCATTATAGCATATTAAGGAATAGAAGTTGGAGGGCTATTTGCAAGTTTCTTTCTAAAAAAATCTGAAAAAACACTTGCATTTAATAGAAAGCTCTGATATACTAAATAGGCAATGGAGGATTACCCAAGTCCGGCTGAAGGGAACGGTCTTGAAAACCGTCAGGCGTGTAAAAGCGTGCGTGGGTTCGAATCCCACATCCTCCTTGATAAGACATTAGAGCTGAGGTTATCCTCGGCTTTTTTGTTTTCCCACACCAAATCTCTGAAAGAAGCTCTGCTATTTGCTATAATAAGAAAAACTAAGGAGAATGACTATGGAAATTGCAATTACTGGTGTGACTGGAAATCTTGGTGGGCAGGTGGCTCGCGCGGTATCAGAGGCGGGGTTCAAGGCTCGCCTTTTGGCTCGCAGCCCTGAGCGTGCACCTCAACTAGAAGGTGCGACTGTCTATCAAGCAGCCTATGAAAATACAGAAAGTGTCCGTCAGGCGCTGACTGGAGTGGACGTCCTCTTTATGGTCTCTGCCAAGGAGAATCCTCTACGTGTTAAGCAGCATTTGGATTTTGTGGATGCAGCTAAGGAGGCAGGTGTCAAACATATCGTCTACACATCATTCTACAATGCAGCGGACGATTCAACTTTCACCTTGGCGCGTGACCATGCTAAGACAGAAAAACATATCAAGGACCTGGGGCTCACTTACACCTTTATCCGAGATAATTTTTATTTGGAATTTTTCCTAGATATGCTTAAGGAATACGGCGAAATCAAGGGTCCTGCGGGTCTTGGTAAATGCTCCGCTGTTTCTCGACGTGACGTCTCAGCTGTCGCTAGCAAAATTCTAACCCAACCGCAGAACTGGGAGAATCAAACCCTTAATATGACTGGTCCAGATGACCTAAATATGGAAGAAATTGTTGCTCGTATTAACAAGATTGAGAGTCAAAATTTTGTTTACATCGACGAAACGGTAGAAGAAGCCTACGAATCACGCAAGGTTTGGCCTGCTGAGCAGTGGGAATACGATTCATGGGTGTCAACCTATACAGCTATCAAAAGGGGAGAACAAGCAGGGCTTTCAACTGACATCGAACGTGTCTTGGGTCGTAAACCAATCAGCCTAGAAGACGTTTGGAAATAGGATTCTGTTTTTATGAAGTCTTTGTCAAAAAATCAATTGGTTAAAGCTCTTGTTTATGGTGTTTTAGCTGCTCTCTTCTTTGCCTTTACCTTTATTTTCAATAGAAGTATGAATCTAGATGGGGGAGATTGGATGTGGTCAGCCAGTCTCAGGTATCTCTTTTCACTTCCTATTTTGTTTGTCTTTTTAAAACCGAAAGAGCAGACTCAAGCGGTTTATCAGACGATTCAAAAGCGTCCCAAGTCTTGGTTAATCTGGTCAACGGTTGGTTTTGGTCTCTTTTATGGGCCACTGACCCTAGCTTCCTTATATGGGTCATCTTGGTTTATCGCTACTAGCTGGCAATTGACCATACTGTGCGGATTGCTTTTGACGCCCTTGTTTGGTAAGTCTATCCCCGTTAAAAATATCATGATGAGTTTGATTATCTTGCTAGGTGTTTTCCTAATTCAGTTGCCTTATCTTTATTATGGTTTAGGGAATGGCTTCTTGATTGCCCTGCTCTGCATAATACTGGCAGCTATCGCTTATCCCTTGGGAAATCGAAAAATGCTGGCGCTGACCAAATCAGATGGCCTTTCAACCAGTCAAAGGGTGTATGGCATGACACTTATGTCAATGCCTTTCTGGCTCTGCCTGTCCATAGCTGCACTGATAAGAGTTGGTTTACCGACCTGGTCTCAAGTTGGACAGTCTATCATTGTTGCTCTTTTTTCAGGAGTCATTGCGACGCTCTTATTCTTTGAAGCGACAAATCTCGTCAAGGACAATCATAAACAACTGGCAGTCGTTGAAGCGACCCAGGCAGGTGAAGTGATTTTCACCCTTATTTTTGGTTGTTTGTTGTTGGGAGACGCTTGGCCAAATCTACTTGGCTGGCTAGGAATTGCCTTGATTGTTATGGGAATTATTGCCAATAGTCTCTTGTCTTCTGATTAATACAAGCAACTTTTAGAAAGAGTATTTTTACACGAAAATCTTAGTTATCACAGATTCTCTTTCTTCAGGAGGGTTTCAATAGTCAGCTAGCAAAAGAAGCGCTCAATCCAGAGATTGAAGTTGCCTATCTTGATTACGCTGACACACCGCTTATGAAACAAGATATTGAGTTTCCAACGCCAGATCCTATCTTTCGTATTCGCCAAGAAATCGCAGCAGCAGATCTAATCTGGATTTTCTCGCCTGTTTACATCCACGCCATTCCAGGTCCTGTCAAGAATCTTCTGGACTCGATGAGTCGTTCTTTGGATGAGTATGATTCGAGGAGTAAGTCCATTCTCTACGATAAGCTAGTTAGGTGTGTTTTATGAAAAAATATTATTATTTAAATGCTTGTTCTGTCCTGTTTATCATAGGTCTCTGTCTTGCTCGCTTGCTCTTGAATCGCTCACTTGGAGTTGATTTATTAGTGGTTTCTATCTTGTGGGCATTCTTTCTCAATTATGGTCTCTTACTTTTATCAAAAAGAGGTCAACAGAGCCTTGGGCAAGCTTTTTGGATTCCTAGAGAAATTGGTTATGGACTAGGTTTAAATCCACAAAATCCACTAGCTTATAAGATAGCCTGTCTCTTGTTTTTCGGTTTGATTTTGATCTTGAGTTTAGGATTGTTGCTACTTAGTCTCTTATAGTGACTACAATATTCTTTTTCTTTATGCTATAATAAATTGTTAATAACGCGTTTCATTAGCGCGAAAAGGAAGGAAATGAGCGTGGCTGAGCAGTCTTTATCAGACCACTTATCTGCGCTTTTGGTATCTTATTTTATGACTGAAAAGAAATCGTTCTACATTACGACACCAATTTACTACCCATCAGGTAAATTGCACATCGGTTCTGCCTACACAACTATTGCTTGTGACGTTCTTGCACGTTACAAACGTCTCATGGATTACGATGTTTTCTATTTGACTGGTCTTGATGAGCACGGTCAAAAGATTCAACAAAAGGCTGAGGATGCAAGTATCACACCTCAAGCATATGTTGACGGCATGGCTGTTGGTGTTAAGGAACTCTGGGAACTTTTGAATATCTCATATGACAAATTCATCCGTACAACAGATGATTACCACGAAGAAGTAGTTGCTCAAGTCTTTGAGCGCCTACTTGAAAAAGGAGATATCTATCTTGGGGAATATCAAGGTTGGTACTCAGTTTCTGATGAGGAATTCTTTACAGAAAGCCAGTTGGCAGAAGTCTATCGTGATGATGAAGGCAATGTCATCGGTGGTGTCGCACCATCAGGTCACGAGGTTGAATTGGTTTCAGAAGAGTCATATTTCTTCAAACTCAGCAAATACCAAAAAGACTTAGAAGCTTTCTTCAAAGCACATCCAGACTTTATCAGTCCAAACGGTCGCTTGAACGAAATGCTTAAAAACTTCATCGAACCTGGTTTGGAAGACTTGGCGGTTTCTCGTACAACCTTCTCATGGGGTGTGCCAGTACCATCAAATCCAAAACACGTTGTCTATGTTTGGATCGATGCCCTTCTCAACTATGCGACAGCACTTGGTTACGGTCAAGTTGATCATGCTAACTTTGACAAGTTCTGGCTGGGTCAAACTGTGACAAAATCATGGACAGATGAAGCTGGTAAGACTTGGGAGTTCACTGTTAACCCAGAAATTAACCACATGGTTGGTAAGGATATCCTTCGTTTCCACTCAATCTACTGGCCAATTATCTTGATGGCGCTTGACTTGCCATTGCCAAATCGTCTTGTTGCCCACGGTTGGTTTGTCATGAAAGACGGTAAAATGTCTAAATCAAAAGGCAATGTTATCTATCCAGAAATGTTGGTAGAGCGCTTTGGACTTGATCCGCTTCGCTACTACCTCATGCGTAGCCTTCCAGTTGGTTCAGATGGTACCTTCACACCTGAAGACTATGTCAGCCGTATCAACTATGAGTTGGCAAATGATCTTGGAAACCTGCTTAACCGTACGGTTGCCATGATTAATAAATACTTTGGTGGTCAGATTCCAACTTACGTGGAAAATGTGACAGACTTCGATGTTGACTTGGCGGCTGTTGTTGCTGAAAATATTGCAAGCTATCACAAACACATGGATGATGTTGACTATCCAAAAGCATTGGAGGCAGTTTGGGCAATCATTTCACGTACCAACAAGTACATCGACGAGACAGCACCTTGGGTATTGGATAAGGAAGATGGTGACAAGGAAGCTCTAGCAGCTGTTATGGCCCACTTGGCAGCAAGCCTACGCGTGTCAGCTCACCTCATTCAACCATTCATGATGGAAACATCAAATGCCATCATGGAACAATTGGGTCTAGGCGCAAGCTTTGATCTTGTAAATCTTGACTTAGCAGGTCTTCCATCTGATATCACTGTCGTGGCTAAGGGGACACCTATTTTCCCACGTCTAGATATGGAAGAAGAAATCGCCTATATTAAGGAACAAATGTCAGCTGGCAAGCCTGCTGCTGAGAAAGAGTGGAACCCAGAAGAGGTCGAACTCAAGTCAGAAAAAGAAGAAATCAAGTTTGAAACCTTTGACGCTGTTGAAATCCGTGTCGCAGAGGTTAAAGAAGTGGAAAAAGTGGAAGGTTCTGACAAATTGCTGCGCTTCCGCCTAGATGCAGGTGACGGAGAAGACCGCCAAATCCTCTCAGGAATCGCTAAGTTCTATCCAAATGAACAAGAATTGGTCGGTAAAAAACTCCAAATCGTTGCCAACCTCAAACCACGTAAAATGATGAAAAAATATGTCAGCCAAGGTATGATTCTCTCAGCAGAACACGACGGCAAATTGACAGTTTTGACAGTAGATCCAAGCGTACCGAATGGAAGTGTGATTGGGTAGGATTGTCTAAAAAGCGGAAGTCCGAGATTTAATCTCAGACTTCAGAATGTAGACAAACCTAGTTTACAATAAAATTTTAAATTAAAGCTCTGCTTACTTAAAATAAATGACCGATTTCATGCGAGCGGAGTGCTAAGACAGTCTGGGAGACTGTCTTAGGCATTTAACTGATACTTCCGCCGTGATGAAAGTGTAAGAAATGCTTTTATATAGGCATTTCTTACACTCGGAATATTTGAGAGTGAAACAGTCCAGTGGACTGTTTCAGGTCTGAGCCTTGAAACTAAAAAGCGAAGAGGCTCAAATGGAATTCCACTGATACCTGAAATCATCCACTGGATGATTTCACCTGACGTCCGACATCACTTAAGGAAAGTATCGAAAAAAGACTTTGTCTTCAACCAGAAATCTGAGATCCTAATCTCAGATTTTTTGTATTTATGAGAGTTTGTGTTCTAACCTTGTATTCTTATTCTTAGCTTGTTATAATATAGGTCAATGTCACCGTATGGGGTGTTAGAGGGAGAGTAATGAAGAAGAAAGTGATATTTGGAGCACTTTTAATGGTGTGTGGTGGTCTGGGGTTAACCTATGGTCTGACCACGCGTAGTAGTCAGAAGGTGACTTTTGACTACTCTAGTAAAGTTACGGGAAATGCCCTCATGGGCTATGCACCGCAGGCTACTGATCAAGAGCTTAGAAGTGATGTTGAACTGGTCTATGTAGATGTGACATGGGCAGAGCTTGAACCTGAAAAAGGCAACTATGATTGGTCCAGTATCGAGGAGGAGAATCAGTTTGACCGCTGGCGCTCAGAAGGGAAGCATGCCGTGTTTCGCTTTATCCTAGATTATCCGACAGATACTAAGCATAAGGATATTCCTGATTGGCTCTATGATAGCATGGATGATCCAGGTGACTGGTACAGCACATCCTATGGGAAGGGATTTTCCCCAAATTATGCTGACGACAGCCTGCAAAGCTACTATAAAAAAGCTGTCCAGGCAATGGCAGAGCGTTGGGGACAGGACGGTTTTCTGTCCTATATTGAGCTCGGTGGTGTAGGACACTGGGGTGAGTGGCATGTCAATACCGCCGCTGGCTTAAGGGAACTTCCTAAAATGGCAGAGCTTGAAAATTTTGTGACTCCTTGGTTGAACGCCGATTTTTCAGGAAGTCAATTTCTAATGCGTCGTCCATTTGATATCGCAGCTCAAGAAGGAATGGGGCTCTATAATGATATGGCAGGAGCTTCAGAAGATACCAAGGAGTGGTTGGACTGGATTCAAAATGGTGGAACCTATAATCAGACCGATGAAGAGGTTCTCAGTCCTATGCCTGATGCTTGGAAGACAGCACCTATTGGGGGGGAGTTGACCAGCTCGACCAGCATGAAGACCTTACTGGTGACCAATTTAGAAGATACTAGGCAACTGGTCAAGGAGTCTCACACGACCTTCTTAGGACCGCAGGTTGCCCAAGAAGTAGCAGGGAGCTGGTCAGGTTATGAAAAACTTTTGGGAGATATGGGCTACAGGCTCTGGATTTCAAAAGCCAGTCTCACCCATAGTCTCCTATCAAGCCAAGTCAGTCTTACTTGGGAAAATGCAGGGCAGGCGCCATTTTATAAGGATTGGCAGGTTAAGTTAAGCTTGGTTAATAAGAAAGGAAAGACCATCGCAGAGCAGACCATTGATATGGACCTGAGAGAGATACTTCCACAGGAGACTAAGGAAGTCAAAACACAGCTTCCAGCTTGTTTCTTTGATGCCAGTGGACATTTGAGAGGGCAGTTGAAACTTGCTATTATTGACCCAATGACGGATAAACCTGCTGTAAAACTCAGTATTTCAGGGCAAGAAGACAGCACAGATCCAACATTATTTTAAGTAAAAATGAGAAGAGATCAGATGGTCTCTTCTTTTTTAGTTAGATAATTAAAACTATTGTTGACAATAATGAGATGGTGTATGTAATATACATAGAAAATTTTTCAGAAAATTACCTTTGAAATCTAAAATCATTTTAAATTTATTGCCATACTAGAAAGAAAGTCAGTATTATCAAGGTATTTGCATATAAGAAGTACAAGCTAGAATTTTCCAACAAATTGACATTTTTGTAATATTTTGTTAACCTTAAGTCATGAAATATTCATAAAAACTTTAGTATTTTCACAAAAGGAAGAGAAATAGATGACAGTTTTAGTTACAGGAGATACTCGTTATATAACTGGGGAGGAATTAAGCGAGTTTTTTCAACATCGTCGCATCGTAGTCCTAGGGCAGTTAAAGGAAGCTTCAAAGATCAGAGGAATCACTGAAATCGCCTATAAACCATCGATGGATCTTGGCCGCTTGATTGAGACCTTCGATATTGAGGCGATTATTTATTTATCCCACTCTCTCAATGCAGCAGGTAAGCAATTGGGTGATTTGCAGAATTTGGAACATTTTTTGGGAAGTTTGGAGGAGCATCCGCAGGTTAAGTTTCTTTATGTGACTGGTCCTGAGCTGGATCTCACCCAAAAATCTTCTCGTAGTCTAGCACTGCAAAATGCTCTGGACCTCTGTCACTTGAAAGCAAGTCAATTTGGATTTGATCTCAAGGTTTTAACCAGCTTCTTCTTATACGACCCTGACTTGTCAGGAGATAGCCTGCACGAGCTTTGTTTAGAGTTGTTGGGTCACAGGGAACCAAGTCGTTTTTATCACCCCGAGCAGCCAATTTTTTATGTAGCTCATCACGATTTGTTGAAATTAGTCTATCGAATCGTTGATTCTTGGGAGGATGTGCCTGAGTCAGATCTTAAGATAGAAAATAGCTTCGCAATTAGTTACAAGGCCTTGCTTTTACACTTATCAAATCTCTTAGGTGTCTCATTGAATTTAGAGACTTTCTGTAGAGAAGAGGAGGATCTGATTGAACTGACTTCAGAGGCTTCACCTTTGAAGGACTGGTATGGTTGGTTCCCGCAAGTTTCTGTTTTGGATGATATTGACGTTCTTCCAAATGAAGTCTATCTGCTTGGCGAGCTAGGTCAAGAAAAGGAAAAGGTTTCGACCATTTCCCTGCTCAACCGCTTAGATTTGCAGACAAACACGGTTAAGATCTTAGTTTTAGTATTCCTCTTTGCTTTGAGTGAAGGCTTATCTTACTGGCTGGGTGGGCAATTTTACGCCAATGCGATTGATTATCGCTTTATCATGATTTTGATGGCTGGCCTTTTACTTGGATCACCTTTTGGAATCATGGCTGCGCTATTAGCTATTCTTGGTTACTTGACACAATCGCTTCTCGGTGGAGATGGTTTCGCTACCCTCTTCTTTGAACCGATGAACTGGCTTCCTTATATGATTTATCTGATTGCTGGGATGGTGGCTAGCGCTGTTAAGGATCAAAAAATCAATCAAATTGATCAGCTGACAGCTGAAAAAGAAGACCTTAGCCAGCAGTTGGAGACAGAGCAAGACTTTTCTAAGAACCTCTTAGATGAAAAACGTGAGCTGGCCTATCAGATTTTAGGACAGGAAGATAGTTATGGTCAAGCCCAGCACTTGATTAGCTCTCTCAATACGCCATATCAGGATATTTTTGTCTTGAATCTCATGGCAGCCTTTCAAGAACGTTTTAAAACTCACTCAATCTACCTTTTTAGAGAACGCGTGAGTCTGACGCAACCCCTCTATGCTATGTCTGATGAGCAGTATAGTTTAGAGTTGACCAATACGGGTCACCTTTTGGATGAATTAGATAACAAGTCAGTCTGGATTAACCACCGTATGCGCTCGGATTATCCTAACTATATGATGAGATTAGAAAACGACCAAGAGTCTTATCTCCTTGTGATTGATCAAGTAGATATGGCTCATCAAAATCTCTATCACCAAAATCTCTTTAGCGTTATGGCAACGATTGCGGTGCAGAGCTTTGAACAGTCTGATTTTAGAGCGAGCCATAGTTTGACCTTCTTGGATGAGCAGAAAATCGTTTGGTCAGAAGCCTCATTTGCAGAGAAAATCTTAACGCTTCAAAGACAAGCTCAACTCAGCGGTAGTTATCAGGTCTTGATGCTTGATGTGAATAGCAGTGATCTTCAAGCAGTCTCTCTTTTAAGCGACAGCCTAGATCTTTTTGAGACTTTAGGTCAAGTTGGTAATCACTTAGCTCTTCTAGTCTCAAGCGCTAGCCATTTATCCTTAGTGGAATGGCAAAAACGATTAGCTCAGGAAGGAATTGCAGTATCATCTCAACGCTTGATTGATGATTTGGCTGATGAAATTCGTTTAGAGAGCTTGGCTGGTCAGTAAGGAGGCGTGGATGTTAATTGTTATCTTTTTGCTCCTGCATGTGATTTTAGTGGCTTATACGCTGCATCGTGTCAATGTGGGAAATCTCTATCTGGATACCTACCTCATGCTCTTGTTGATTTTCTTTCCTATTTTGGGAGCTGTAGCTGTCTTTTGGATTACAGGTGAGCGTGGACAGCTCTTGACCAGAAAAGAATTGCGTTTTGAAGAGGTTATTCCTTGGATGGCTGATACAGAAGAAGTAGTTGAAGTCCAAGAGGAGCAGTTTTCTGAGTTTGCGATCAATCATATCGTCCCCTTTCGAGAGGCGCTTCTTATCAATAGTTCTGGAATTCGACGTGAGTTGATTATCGATGTTATCTTCGAGTCACCAGAGCGTTTTGTTTCCTTGCTCCACACAGCTCGTCTTAATGACGATGTGGAGGTGGTCCATTATGCTACAACTATCCTCTCTGAGTTGACGGCTAAGTACGATGGTAAGCTTCATCATCTTGAGCGTCAGGCCAAGCAGGATGCCAGCTATGAAAATCAAATTGCCTACTTGGACTTTTTGGAGTCTTATATAAACAGTCACATTGCAGAGGGTCACTATGGTCAACAGCTGCGCCAGCAGTATATCGATCGAGTGCAGCAGTTGATTCAACAGGGACGTATTACGGAAAAACGCTTCTTCTTGACTCTGGCGAATTTCTTACTTGAGGATCGTAATAGTGATGGTCTGGCTAGTCTCTTGATTCGTATGGAAATGCTCTATCCTTTTGATGAGGAGACCTGCTTGATTTCACTGCAGAAGTTATATCTGGAAAATAATCAGGCAGAGCTAGCAACTTATCTTGAGGAGATTAAAGCTCAGCATGTTTATTTCTCTTCGGAGAATAGAAGTTTTGTCAACAGTCTAATCCAAAGTCAGAAAGGATGATGCCATTGTTTAAGAAAAGAAATTATCGATTTACAGGGCTCTTGGTCGTCTTTGCCATTCTGATGGTGCTCTCCTTAGTTCTCTTTTTAGAACGTAAGGGGATTCAGTACCAAACTCAAGACACGACAAGTTATCTCTTGGATAAAAAACAGGCAATCACCAAGACAGAATCCTTGGAAAATCTAACACCAACTAACTTGGCTATCTATGATTCAACGGATGAAAACTCAGCTTCCGCCTTGTCAAATTTCAAGCAAATCTTTGAAGATATGCGTGTAGCGACGACTTATGTGGATATCTCTAAGGAATCTCTTCCTGGAGTGACTGACTATCAGACGGTTAGTATTTTAACACCAAATATCGAGCCACTAGGAGACCAGATGCTGACCATTATGGACTGGGTTTCAAATGGTGGTAATATCATGTTCGCCATGACGATTCAGAAAGATTCAGTTGCTGGTCTTATTGAACAAAAGATTGGGATTGATACTTCAACCTATGCCAATGCGGAAGTTAAGGAAGTCTATATCGAAAAAGGCTTTATGCTGGGTAGTGGTCAATCTTATAAGGTTGAAAATGGTTATGATTCGGCTTGGTCAGTTGGATTGTCAGAAGATGCCAAGGTTTATATGAGAACAGCTGATAGTTCCAAGGTTCCACTGGTCTGGACTTATGATTTGGGACAAGGTCGCGTCGTTGTTGATAACTTTGGGATTTATGAACAGGCTATGCGTGGTTTCTATGCAGCCTCATACTCACTCTTAACTGATGTGGGAATCTATCCTGTTATCAATTCATCTGCCTTTACCCTAGATGATTTTCCATCGCCAGTTCCAAGTGGTGATGCCACTTATATTTCACGTGACTACAATATGTCTGTCTCTGATTTTTATACCAATATCTGGTGGCCAGATATGGTTGATTTGGCTGATAAATATGGTCTTCACTATACGGGTGTTATCATTGAAAACTATGAGGACGATACTTCAGGCAGCAAGACCCGTCAGGATGACACCTCTCGTTTTACCTATTTTGGGAATCAGCTCTTGCAGATGGGCGGTGAGATTGGCTATCACGGTTACAATCACCAGCCTCTCAGTCTTCCTTATGTGGACTACAATGGTGAATTTACCTATAAAAAATGGAAGAACGAAGCAGCTATGAAGTCTTCCTTGGATGAATTGGTTGACTTTACGCATTACCTCTTCCCAGGCATACAGACTTCTGTCTATGTTCCACCGTCAAATATTTTGTCAAAAGAAGCGCGTGAGCTTTTAGCCAAGGACTATCCAGAGATTCGAGTTATTGCTTCTAGCTACATGACTCTGGGTCATGAGTACGCTCAAGAATTTGGTGTGGCAGATGATGGAATTGTCGAAGAACCACGTATCTCATCTGGTACGGTTATTGATGACTATATCAAGATGACCATGGTATCTGAATTGAACCTTCACTTGGTCAGTCACCACTTTGTTCACCCTGATGATCCTTTGGATGTTGAACGTGGTGCCAAGCTAGGTTGGGAAAAAATGTACAAAAATCTTTCTAACCAGTACGAGTGGCTTTATAAGGCTGCGCCTATGATTCGTAATCAAACTGAGTCTGATATGGGTGGTTCTATTCAGCGTTTCTCAAGCGTCAATGTTGTCAAAACAGTTAGCGAAGATGACTTTACCTTTAAGATTGATCACCTAGTTGATGAGGCTTATTTCATGATCAGAATCAATGATGGCGAGGTTGGTAAGGTGACTGGTGGAGAATTGGAGAAAATCGAAGGAAATCTCTATCTGCTTCGCGCAACAAATAAAAAGGTGACGATTGCTCGCACCAAATAAGATAAGTAGTAAGTGGTTGCAAAGCCACCTAAGAAATGGAAAGGAAATCAAGTGAGGATTTGTTTAATCTTAGAAGGATGTTATCCTTACGTCCATGGTGGCGTCTCCTCTTGGATGCATAATTACATCAATGAAATGACTGAGCATGAGTTTGTGCTGGTTACCATTGGTGCTAATGAAAGCTTAAAAGGAAAATTTAAATACGATTTAGCTGACAACGTTGTTGAAGTCAAGGAAATCTTTCTAGACAGTGCCTTGTCAGTAGCGCGTGGGGAAGAGAGCCTTATTGAGTTCAGTCAGGAAGAGAGAAAGGAACTCAAGGCCTTGATTGCCTGTCAGTCACCTGATTGGGATGTTCTTTTTGATATTTTCAATCGACGTCAGGTCAACCCTATGCAATTTTTAGAGAGTGATGTCTTCTTACAACTCTTAACCGAGTATGTTGAAGAGAGTCATAATCAGCAGTCTTTTGCGGATATTTTCCACTCAACACGCTCAATGTTGTTAACTGTTTTGTATCTGATGACTCAGGATATTCCAAAGGCAGATGCTTATCACGCCATTGCGACTGGCTATGCAGGGCTTCTAGCTTCTTTGGGTGCTTATCAGCACAAGGCTCCTGTTCTTCTGACAGAGCACGGCATTTACACGCGCGAGCGTGAAGAAGAAATCCTACGTTCTGATTGGGTTGTACCAAGCATGAAGCGTCAATGGATTCGCTATTTCTATATGCTGTCAAACCTAATCTATGACCGTGCAGAAATCGTAACCAGTCTTTATACTAAAGCCAAGTATATCCAGGAAGAAGTGGGCTGCGACATCGAGAAGTGCCGTGTCATTTCAAACGGTATCCACTATGACCGCTTTGCCAATATTCCTCTCAAGGAAGAAGATGGCTGGGTTGATATTGGAGCTGTTGTTCGTATCGCACCGATCAAGGATATCAAGACCATGCTCTATGTCTTTTATGAGCTCTCTCAAAAGTATCCTAAGACTCGCCTGCATATCATGGGTGCTGTCGATGATGAAGAATACAACCAAGAATGTCTTGATCTGATCGATCAGTTGCAGATTCAAAATGTTATTTTCACAGGTCAGGTTGATGTCGTTCAGTATATGGAAAAACTCGATTTTACCATTTTGACCAGTATTTCAGAGGCCCAGCCTCTATCTGTTATTGAATCAATGGCTGCGCGTCGTCCATGTGTGACGACTGAAGTCGGCTGTTGTCGTGAGTTGCTTGAAGGAAGTAAGGATGACCACTTTGGTGTGGCAGGCTATTGTGTGCCACCGACTTACCGCCTCGGCTTGACTCATGCCATGGAGAAGATGTGCCAGTCACGTCAGCTCCGTTTGCGAATGGGGGAAGTTGCACAAGAACGTGCCAAAACTTACTATTTGTATGAACTAATGATTGAGCAGTATCGTCAGATGTATCGGGAGGTGAGTTGATGGCAGGGATTGGATTTGCCATTAATAAAATTGTCAAGGAACAATCTTATAAGTCAAAAATTCGTGCCTTCTCCTATGCGAGTATCGTGACCTTAGTGCCACTTATCTTGGGAGAGATGGTTCTGATTGCGGCTTATGCCTTGGCAGAAGTGGCTAAGTTTCATATCACTGACCGAAATCTCATGGTTGCTATCATGACCTATGGCATGCTAGCGTCTATGTTGTTTAACGGTTTATCCGCACCAGTTATTTCCCGATTTGTCTCTGATAAGCTCTTTCAAAAAGATCTTAGTCATCTCCTGACTGTCTTTTGGGGAAGTCAAATTAGCCTTGTCCTCTTTGGAGCTAGTATTTATGGGATTTTTATCCTTATATCAGGTATCGGTTTTGGCTATGGTCTGCTAGCATGGCTGCTCTTTTGTGAGTTGCTTCTATCTTGGAATGCCATGAACTTTTTGACCGTCCTCAAGGACTATCTAGGGATTATGAAGGCCTTCGGGCTGACGATTGTCATCACCTTGCTCATGGGTGCCCTCTTTCTTTTGATTAAGTTGCCAGCTGTTATGGCAGTTCTTTGCGGGATTGTAATGGGCTACGCTGGTTTCAATTTGTTAGCAGCTATCTTGCTTTATCGTCATTTTCCACAGGAAATCCACTGGGAACACTTCTTTGATTTCCTTACCTACTTTGATGATTTCTGGCAGTTGGCTTTGGGCGGTTTTCTGACTCAGGTTGGTTTGATTGGTCATATCGTTGTTATCTGGTTTAGTCCAATTGGACAACAGGTCAAGGGGCTCTTTTACATTGCACCCTACTATGATTTGACGGTCTTTCTTGCCTCACTGACCATGCTTGCAACGACGATTAGTTTCATTGTGTCCTTGGAGGTTGATTTCTATAAGGCCTATCGACATTACTATACTAGCTTTAGTCGTGGAGCAAGTCTGACTCAGCTCAGACAAGCAGAGAAGGAAATGATGGACTGCCTCAATTCAGGTTTGAAGCGAACAGTCTGGATCCAATTATTGGTAACCTTGGTAATGATTTCAATTGGAACAGTTGTTCTTTCAGCTCTGCCACTTGGTTTTAACAATACCATCAATGGTTATTTTAGAATTCTCTGTGTATCTTACGCCGTTTATGGAATTGCCAATGTTATCAATCTATCGAGTCAGTACTTTGGTAATATGACTGGTAGCTTTAAAGGAGCTCTGCTATTTGCCAGTTCAACCCTTCTAGCAACACTTTTCTTCCTACTTGCCAATCCCGTTTTCTTTGGATTTGGATTCTTGATTGGAAATGCCCTCTACTTTATGATGATGTGGCTGCAGATGGAAGATTTGAATCACCGAGTGCTTTACCAATTCCTGGGAAAAGTTCCTCTAGTCGAAGAAGAAAAGAATGGTTTTTTCCATCATTTAGCTCAGCGATTGAACCAAAAAGTAGGAGAAGTCCACAGGGCAAAATGCGCCAAATAACTGTGACTCAAAGGAGTTAAAATGAGAAGAAATAAAAGTTTATGGACGGTATTCGGACTCTTGCTAGCCACCGTCGTCTTGATCATGCTGGGGCAATTCCTGACAGGTCAAGAATCAACAAGCACTAAAAATACAACGACTGAAAATAAAAAAGAAGTCAACACCTATGATGATGAAAATTATCATCTAGCAGATAATTCAGCCCTCTACGAGACAACAAGTCGAACAGATGTTAGAACCATGTACCTCACAATTGGCTCTGGAACTCAATCTGATAATACTAACCACACCTGGTCAGAGGTCAATGGTTTGTCTGTCTATGACTACGAGAAGATGGGTGTGGCACGTTATAAGGTTAATGCTATCCTACAAGTCGGTGATGAGAATGGTCCAACAGCTGGAGCACTTGGCTATGATGCACAGACACCAAACGTAACAGTACAAGTACGTGGTCAGTCATCTAGTAGAAATGTACAAAAGAACTATAAAATTGCCATTAAGAGTGACAAGGGAACCTACTATGGTCAAACCACTATCAACCTTAATAAGCACCAAACTGATGGCTTACGCTTTCGAAATATGATGGCCTACACCCTCTTACAAGATATCCCGCAACTTTTAAGTCTGCGAACAGAGTTTGTTCATCTCTATGTTAAAGATCCTAACAGTTCGACACCTGATCAGTTTGTTGACTACGGTCTCTATACACAGGTTGAACAGCTCAATAATGCAGGTAAAAAGGCTCATAATCTAGATACCAGTGGTCAACTCTATAAGATTAATGAATTTGAATTTTATGAAGATGATGATATCAAATTGACTAGCGATTCTGACTATGATAAAGAGGCTTTCGAGGCAAAAATTGAAATTAAAGGATCAGATGATCATACCAAGTTGATTGATTTGATTGATAAGGTTAATAATTCTTCTCTTGATTTTGATGAGGTTTTAGATGAGAATCTTGATAGAACCAATCTAGCCTACTGGATGGCCTTCAATATCTTGATGGGAAATCATGATACGCAGAGTCGTAATATGTATCTCTATAGCCCGCTTAACTCAGAACGCTGGTATTTCATCCCTTGGGATAATGATGGTTCTTTATTTGCGAACGAGTATAAAATAAGAGGTAAATTAGGTGATGCAGACTGGGAAACAGGTATTAGTAATTATTGGGGAAATCTTCTCTTTAGACGTGCTCTAAAAACTGAAAGCTTCCGTAATGAATTAAAAGCAGCTGTTGAAGATCTTCGTAATAATTATATAACAGATACGAAGGTTGTTAGTCTTTCAACCGAATTATCAAGTGTTGTTAAACCTTATCTTACTAGTCAACCTGATAACCAGTATTGGGGTGTTACTTCAACACAGTATCAGGAAGTACTAGATGGTCTACCTAGTGAGATTAATCAAAATAGACAATCCTTTTATGATAGTTTTGAGAAACCAATGCCATTCTTTATTGGAACCCCAACAAAAGCAGCTGGTAAAATGAAACTTTCTTGGGATGCTTCTTATGATTTTGATAAGGAAGATATTACTTATACTGTTGAAGTTTCAACCGATTATAATTTTGCTACAACTATCTTTAAGCAAGAAAATATCAGTTTAACTTCAGTAACTACTAATTTGCCAGCTGCGGGTCAATACTATGTAAGGGTCAAGGCTACTAATGAGTCTGGAAAATCACAGTATGCCTTTGATTACTATGTTACATCGGATTCGCAAAAAGTTACTGGTGTTAAATCATTCTTTGTAAACAGCGATGGTTCGATTAAAGAGGATACACATGAAAGTAACTAAAGAAACCTTTCGTCATGAGCAGAAGTACCTGATTTCTAAAAAGGACCAAACCTTGATTAGACAGCGTTTGAAGGATATTCTTCATCTGGACAAGCATGTCAAGGAGCGTAGCTATACGATTCGAAGTCTTTACTTTGATGACTACTGGAACAGCGCCTACGAGGAAAAAGAAGCTGGTATTCTCATGCGTAAAAAGTATCGCATTCGCATCTATAATTTCACAGATGATGTGATTAAGCTCGAACGTAAGCGTAAGCATGGAGCCTATATCTATAAGGAAGATGCTCCGCTGACCAGAGAAGAATTCTACAAGATTTTGGATGGTGATTATCAGTTCTTGCTTAAGAGCCCACATCCATTGTGTCAGGAATTCTATGTCGAATGCGTGACAAATCAGATGCGTCCAAGGACCATTGTTGACTATGAACGTGAACCATGGATTCTTGAAGCGGGAACAGTTCGTGTTACCTTTGATGAAAATGTCCGAGCAGCAGTAGGTAGCTTTGATATTTTTGATGCCAATTTGCCAACCTTAGAAGTTCTCGAAGAGGATAAATTGGTCATGGAAGTCAAATACACAGAGTTCTACCCAGATATTGTTAAGGCAATCGTACCTGCTGACGCAACTGAATACACAGCCGTTTCCAAATATGTGCTCTGCTATGACAAATCTAACTACAAACACAGTTTCAATAACTATTGGTATGAAAACGGGTCTAAGTAAGACTCACAATGAAAAAGAAGAGAGAAAAAAATGAGTGTTCAAGACGTTTTGAAAAAATCCTTCGTCAGTTCATACACTGGTGAAGACATCTGGCAGATTATTCTAGCCTTGGCGATTTCAATCCTTATGGGACTTGCCATCTACATGATTTACCGTCAATTCTATACAGGAGTTGTCTTTTCAAGAAGCTTTGCCATTACCCTAGTTGGGATGACTATCCTGACCTGTATGGTAACCTTGGCTATTAGTTCAAATATTGTTATCTCACTTGGTATGGTCGGTGCCCTATCTATCGTCAGATACCGTACAGCTATCAAGGATCCCATGGATTTGCTCTATATTTTTTGGGCGATCACGACGGGGATTACTGTCGGAGCTAATATGTATCTTTTGGCAATCCTAGCTGCGCTGGTTATGACTGGTTTGTTTGCGGCCTTTTATTACTACCAACAAGCTGGAAAGGTATACATCACCGTTATCCACTATCGCGATCAGGCTTCAGAAGAAGCTATTCTTCAAAGCTTTGGTAAAATGAAGTATTTCGTCAAATCTAAGACCAGCCGTAAAGGACAAACTGAGATATCTGTGGAAGTCTTCTGTAAAGATGAAAATCTTGGATTTACAGATAAAATTCAAGCCTTGGAAGGTGTAGATGATGTCACTCTTATCCAATACAATGGAGAATATCACGGATAATTAAAAAGTAGTAAAATTTAAGTAAAAAAAGCGATTTACTGTCGCTTTTTTGCTATAATAAGAGATATTGACAAGGGAGAATAATATTATGGCAATTTTGTTAACAGGTGGAGCTGGATTTATCGGTAGCCACACAAGTGTAGAATTGATTAAGGCTGGCTACGATGTGGTCTTGGTAGATGATTTTTCAAATAGTTCACCAGAGGTGCTTAACCGTTTGAAAACAATCACAGGAAAAGAGATTCCTTTCTTCCAAGGAAGTATCCTGGATAAAGATTTCTTGACCCAGGTTTTCCAGGAAAATGACATCGAAGCAGTTATCCACTTCGCTGCCTTTAAAGCCGTAGGCGAGTCAGTAGCTCAGCCATTGAAATACTATCACAACAACATCACAGGAACAATCAGCCTATTGGAAGTGATGCAGGAACAAGGCGTTAAGAAAATCGTCTTCTCATCAAGTGCAACAGTTTATGGCATGAACAATGTGTCACCATTGACAGAAGACTTGCCAACATCAGCAACAAACCCTTACGGTTATACTAAGGTCATGATGGAACAAATCTTGATGGACCTTGCCAAGGCAGATGCTGACTGGTCAGTAACTTTGCTCCGCTACTTCAACCCAATCGGTGCCCATGAGAGTGGCTTAATCGGTGAGGCGCCAAACGGTATTCCAAACAACCTCATGCCTTACATCACGCAAGTAGCTGTCGGAAAATTGGCAGAGCTTTCTGTCTTTGGTGATGACTATGACACAGCAGACGGGACAGGAGTTCGTGACTATATCCACGTGGTTGACCTAGCAAACGGACATGCTCTGGCCCTTAAGCACAACTTGACTGAAAAAGGAACGCACATCTTCAACCTCGGTACAGGAAATGGCTATAGCGTCCTTGACCTAGTTAAAGCCTTTGAAGCTGAAAATAAGGTTGCTGTACCTTATGTTATTAAGGAACGTCGCCCTGGTGACATCGCAACCTGCTATGCTGATGCTAGCAAGGCAAAAGAAGTCCTCGGCTGGACAGCCCAAAAAGACCTACACGACATGATGCGCGACTCATGGAAATGGCAAAGCCAAAATCCAAATGGGTATGATAAATAAAAGACCTTCAGAGATTAGATGTAAGTCTAGTCTCTTCTTTTTGGCTTCTCTTTTGGGAATTTCCTAACTTTTTGATATACTAGATAAGACTAATGACAAGAAATGAGACTATCATGACACTAAAAGAATTAACAAAGGAAACCTATGATCAAGCCTTGCAGGATATGCAGATTGCATCCTTCATGCAGACAGCTGAAATGGGAACTCTCCTTGAAAAACGTGGCAACCAAGTGACCTATCTAGGTCTAGAAACAGATGGTAAGTTGCAAGTACTAGCAGTCTTGTATGCGCAAGCTATGACCGGTGGTCTGCGTATGGAAATCAACTCAGGTCCTGCCTCAACTGATAGCAAATATCTGCCAGACTTCTATCAGGCTCTGCAGAGCTATGCCAAGTCTAAGGGGGCGCTTGAGCTTGTGGTTAAGCCTTATGACACCTACCAGACCTTTGATAGTGATGGCAATCCAAATGACGATGAGAAGCCGCACTTGATTACTGATTTTACGAAACTTGGTTACAGCCATGATGGGCTGCAGACAGGCTATCCAGGTGGTGAGCCAGATTGGCATTATGTCAAGGATTTGACAGGTCTGACGGCACAATCGCTGCGCAAATCTTACAGTAAAAAAGGGCGTCCGCTGGCAAATAAGACGGCGACCTTCGGAATTAAATTGCGCAAGCTTAAACGTGATGAACTCAGTCAATTCAAAGACATTACCTCATCAACCTCAGAGCGTCGTGATTATGAGGACAAGCCTTTAGATTACTATGAAGCTTTCTATGATAGCTTTGGTGATAAGGCTGAGTTTATGGTAGCAAGCATCAACTTCCAAGATTATCTTGACAATTTGACTAAGGACCAAGATAAACTTAAGGAACGTATCGATGCTATCGAAGCTGAATTAGCTGCTGGGTCAAATTCATGTAAAAAACATAATATGCTAAAAGAGTTGAAACACCAGTTTGAGACCTTTGAGGTTCGTAAGGCTGAGGCCAATGATTTGTTGGAGCAGTACGGTCAGGAAGACGTCAACTTGGCAGCCAGCCTCTTCATCTACACACCACAAGAAGCGGTCTATCTCTTCAGTGGTTCGCTTACTGAATTCAATAAATTCTACGCACCAGTTGCTCTTCAAGAGCATGTCATGCTTGAAAGTATTAAGCGTGGTATTAACTTTTATACTTTCTTGGGCATTCAAGGTATCTTTGACGGTAGCGACGGTGTTCTTCGCTTTAAGCAGAATTTCAACGGCTACATTGTCCGTAAGATGGGAACCTTCCATTATTACCCAAGACCAGTTAAATACAAACTGATTCAAGGTCTCAAAAAACTCTTGGGAAGATGAGTGACTCAGTAAAATATTTGAAAAATAACATCAAGTAGAGTTTGATATCAAAGTAGGGCTGCAGAAAAGAAGCTATCGACGTTTAATCCCTGCGACTCTAAAAAACGAAAGAGGCTGGGCAAAAAGTCCCTGTCCTCTTAATTTTCTACCAATTGTCAAGTATTTCAATGCTTTAAAGAGAAAATAATTTTTAGACAGTAGATATTTTGAGATTACTATCTGATTTTTGCACTCA
>NZ_JAFBEH010000023.1 GCF_016908645.1 Streptococcus loxodontisalivarius | reverse complement strand
ACTCAAAAACCACACAGTGATTCTTTCGTCTTGATTGTTTTCGAGACGGAAATCATTGTGTGGTTTTATGTTGAAGCTCGTTTTTGCCCAGCCTCAATTATTTATCGTAATTTTTTTGCATGTTTTCTAGAAAATGTTTCATCTCATCGACTAGAGATTTTGGACTAAGGACAACCAAGGCATCCGCTTGACTAAGCAACCATCGTTTGAGACCCGGTGTATTTTGACTAACCAAGTCGAATATAGTTCCATCTGAAGTTTGTTCGATAATCTTTGCTGTTGGAAATTGGTCCAAGACAATACTTGGATCGTAGGCAAATTTAACGCGAATACTTATCTCATTTCCCATAAAAGGATCAACACGTTTATTTCTTACTTCCCCATCTCTGAACTTTCTTCCATAAGATAGATTAGGCTTCCTAGCCTTGGATTCTTTCCACTCTTGAATGCGATCCAACTTCAAAGTCATGTAGTTCTCATGCTTTAAATGGTAAGCTACCAGATAAAAATAATGGACATCATAATAGAGAGAAACTGGTAAAATCGTATGTTCTTTTGCGACATTGTAGGGCGACTGATATTTGATATCCAGTACTGTTTCCGTACGAATAGCCTCTGACCAAGTCCAAATCTTTTCAATTCTATCTTGGGTATCCGTTAAAGGGGCGTAATTCAAAAGCTCACTTGCAATAATAGTAGAAATCTCCTTCTGCTCCTCTTTGGAAACGAGTGCCAACAATCCGTCTAAAAGAGATTTGTTTTCTTCTTTATTGAGTGCTCGATTTTCCAACAAAATCTTTGTAATCGCAAGGATATCTTTTTTATTGAAAAGTGATTTACCTTTTAAATACCTTGTATGATGCTTTGCGTCATAAGCTAATTCAGCCGCAATCATGGACTGATTATCCAGCACCGTAGTTAATAGCGCAAAATCACTTTGAATTGTCTTATCACTAACAGAAAACTCATCTGCCAGCTGTCTTTTAGACAAATGCGCACCAGCTTGTAGACGTAAAAATATACTTAAAAGACGCTCTTGATCGTTCATAACTACCTTTCTAAATGAGACAAAGAAACTTTTTAACACGACTATTCAGTCTAACAAAATGACTGGACTCCTACTGTCCATTTGATTTTTGGCGAATTTACAACAATTCCTAAATTAAGACTCTATCCCACTAGACTCTTTCATGCCCCAAAATAGGCCTCAATCACCTGCATAACCCCTTGATCATTATTGCTTGGAGCTAGGTTTTTGGCTGCTGCTTTGACGACTGGGCTGGCGTTGTCCATGGCATAGGAGTATTCTGCTAGCGCCAGCATGGACAGGTCGTTTTCTCCATCGCCAAATGCCATGAGCTGGTCGAACTCCGCCATGGGCACCTTGAGGGTGATTTTATTGATATTTTTTAGAGGAATAGCTGCGCTGTCGGCAACCAATTCAACTCCAGGAAAACTCTTATTGTAGTAATCGAGACTCGCTTGATCAGCCAGGTTATCTCTTGTCCAAGCCGCCTCTAGCATATAGGTTTCCTGCGGTGATGAAATCACAATATGATAGTCCGCAAACTTGTCCTCGAAATAAGTGAAAAAGCTCTGCAATTCGTCCAAAGGAATCTCTTTGAGTGCATGCGTCTGACCGTCCAGAACAAGGTGACTGCCGTTGCCGGCAACATAGCTGACGCGATCAGCCAAGTCTCCCAGAACATGCTGCATACGTGATACCTGATTACCAGTCGCCACTACAAAATGAATACCTCTCTCATCAAGTCGATTGAGAAGTCTTTCGAATCGCTCGTGGTCAAAATGTCCATTATCATCAAGGAAGGTTCCATCCATATCTGTTGCAATAAGTTTAATCATCATTATCCCTTTCTAAACTATCCAAATAAGTCTCTACGACCTGAAAGACACCAGCCTGTCGGTGGTCAGGTGCAATATTTTTGGCATGTGCTTTTACAAAATCTTCCGCATTTTCCATAGCATAGGACTGCCCTGCTAAATCTAGTAGTTCAATATCATTTCCACCATCACCAAATGCCATAACCTGCTCTGCAGTTATTCCAGTCAGCTTAAGCATTTCCTGCAAGCCCCAAGCCTTATGAATGCCAGTCTGCACAAAATCAACTGCTCCAAAGCCTGAAGCCATGGCTGTAATGGCACCTTTAAACTTGCTATTGAAATCCTCCATGACTGCTCTGCCATTTTCAGGCTCAACCAACATGACCATTTCATAATAGTTTTCATCCTGAGGAAGTTGCTGAAAAGTATCCAAATACTGAATGTGTGACCAGAAGGCTTGCGCTTCTTTAGCGTCCATCATGGCAGGCATCTGACCGAGATCAGAAGATTTTAGCATGAAAGAGTGCTCGGTTGACGACACAATGGTTCTGTTAGCAGCCAAGGTCTCCTCTCCATAAAACTCAAGAAAATCTTGTACCTGCTCAAAAGACATGCTGCGCGTGAACTGATGCTGACCTCTCAAAATCAGACTTGCCCCATTATCAGCTACAAAGTCTATCCTGTCCAAGAGTCCCTCGAACATTATCCCCAGTCGAGACATATTATTGCCTGAGGCAACCACAAACCGAATCCCCTCTCTATCCAAACGCTCCAAAAGTCTCAAAAAACGGTCGCGGTCATACTTCCCATTCTCATCTAAAAATGTGCCATCCATATCAACGGCGATAAGTTTAATTGTCATAGTCTACTCCCTACTACAAAAATCGAACTTCAATCCGAAGCTCGATTCCGTTCTTTTCTGGTCAAATGTTTATTCTTCCAAGGCAGATTGTTCATTGCTTGCAAGGACTTTTTGATACCAGTAGAAAGAATCTTTTGGACGACGCTCAAGGGTTCCCTGACCTTGGTCATCCATATCAACGTAGATAAAGCCGTAGCGCTTGCGCATTTCACCCGTACCAGCTGATACGATGTCAATACAGCCCCAAGTGGTATAAGCGATCAGGTCGACGCCATTGGCAATAGCTTGCGCCATAGCCTTGATGTGTTGACGGTGATAGTCGATACGGTAGTCATCGTGGATTGAACCATCCTCCTCAACCGTATCAAAGGCACCAAGACCATTTTCAACAACCATCATCGGAAGCTCGTAGCGATCGTAAATTTTCTCAAGGAAATACTGAAGTCCTGTCGGATCCAAGGCCCAGCCCCAGTCAGAATAAGTTAGGTAAGGATTGCGTACACCTGCTGAGAAGTTTCCTGCTACCAAATCATCAGAATCATGCGTTGTCACATTGTTGGTCATATAGTATGAGAAGGTATAGATATCAATCGTTCCTTCACGAAGGGCTTCCAAGTCACCATCTTCAATGTCTAGGACAACACCGTGCTCATCCCAAAGGCGTTTGGCATAGCTACCATAGCGTCCTTTTGCCTGAACATCACTACAATAGAAGATATTTTGTTGCCACTTGTGTTCGTTGAGAAGGACATCTGCTGGATCACAAGTCCCTGGATAGAAGGTAATACCACAAATCATATTTCCAAATTGGAAGTTTGGATTGATCTGACGACCAATTTTAATAGCCTTTGCGCTTGCCAAGAATTGATGGTGTAGGGTTTGGTAAGCCTCTTGGTAGGCTTCCTGCGGTACTTCACCAAACATATCGAGGAACATGATGGTATTGTTGATTTCATTGAAGGTCAACCAGTATTTAACCAAGTCCTTGTATTCTTCAAAAATTACTTGGCAGTAGCGAACATAGTAGTCAACCAATTTACGGTTTGCCCAACAACCAAGTTCTTGCTCCAAGGTCAATGGCGTATCGAAATGCCAAATTGAAACCAATGGTTCAATATTATATTTACGGCATTCTTCAAATACTGAACGGTAGAAATCAAGTCCAGCTTGATTTGGTTTTTCATCGTAACCATTTGGGAAAATACGTGCCCAGGAAATTGATAGACGAAAAACTGAGTAACCCATCTCCGCAAATAGCTTAATATCTTCCTTGTAACGGTGATAGAAATCGACAGCCTTGTGGTTTGGATAGTAGTAATCATCCAAAACAGCAAACTTAGCTCCTTCTGGTATCTTGGCAGTATGTCCCATTCCTCCAACCTTACCAGGCTTACCATCTTTATCAATAAAAGTCGTATAACGAGGACTGTCCACCGTACCACCAGTCGTCACATCCGTTTGAACGAGACCACGACCATCTTCATTATAAGCTCCTTCTGCCTGATTGGCAGCGATTGCACCACCCCATAGGAATCCATCTGGAAATACTTTTGTCATCTTATCATACCCGAGCTAGCTGCTCGACCTTTCAAAACTTTTCGATGAAAAGATTTTGGATTCGTTACAATCTGAAATCAAATTCCTCACCACTTTGTATTTCTATTATAAAGTCAAAGAATGCCCTTACACTACTAAAATCTTACGGAAATCTGATACTATGACACGATAATTTAAAAAAACTTGATTAATATCTAGCTTCTCAACAATGATAATCAAATCTACCTAATTATTTACTTCTGTTAATCCTTTCAGGTAGTCTTCGATTGCTTGTAAGACACCATCTTCTTGATTGGACTTGGCTTGGTAGTTGGCTACTGCTTTCACGTCATCATGGGCATTTGCCATAGCATAGGAATACTTTGCAAGGCTCAGCATTTCCAAGTCATTATAGCCATCACCAAAGGCCATGAGATTATCACCACTTAAACCCTGTCGCGTCAGTAATTCTCCAAGACCCCAAGCCTTATGAGCACCTTTTGTAATAACGTCAATACAACCAAATCCACTCGAAGTCCCAATCAAATTACCTTGATCAAAATGTCTATTAACAGCCTCTAAAATCTCTGAGGTTTTATCTTCATCCATGAGTAGAACTACCTTGAAATACTCATCCTCTGGTAATGGGAGAAGACTCTCAACCAAGTCCATCTTAGGCATGTAAGGTTTAAGAAAGTCCTGTTGTTCCTGACTAACAGTTTCAAGAACATAAGCCGAATCCCTACCAGTCAAACAGATAACAGTTTCTGGATATTTAGCTTGAATGAAATGGATTAGCTCTTCAACATCAGCATGAGATTGAAAAATCTCAACCAGACTCTCACCATTACTAACAATATTAGCACCATTTTCAGCAACGAAGGTCAAGTCCTCATAATGATCTGGGAACTTTGTAATCAGCTGTCGATACTGGTTACCACTCGCAACCACAAATGTAATGCCAGCCTGGTCCAACTCTTTTAATAGCTTACTAAAACGTAGCTTGTCGTAGGTCTTGTCATCTCTTAGAAAAGTGCCGTCCATATCAACGGCAATCATTTTTACAGTCATAAATCACCTTTTGTATTTCAATACTATTATTTTATATTCAGATACTCTTTTAATTTTCCTAGTTTATCTTGTGCATCCGCTAAACCAATTTGATAGATCTCATCGAATTTTGCTGGATTCTTCTCTAGACGTCCAATCTCCAAGTCTTGACTTGGTTGAATCACAAAGAGCTCTTGAGCTTGCTCTGCTTTTTCAATCTTATCTAAGGTCTGATTATAGGATTCTGGTCTCTTAATGGCTGTTTTGACGAAGTTTGGATACTTACGATAGAGCAACTTATAGAGACGTCCAGAAGAAGCTTTCTTGCGATAGCTTGCTGGTCTTGTTAAGATGACGATGAGGTGATCAAAACCTAGACTCTTAGCAAATTCAACTGGAATCGAATCTGAAAGTCCACCGTCTAAATATTTTTTCCCATCATAGGTCACAATCTCGTTAGCTAGTGGCAGAGCTGAACTTGCTCTAAGAGCCTCCATCTGATCAAAGACATTCTCAATCTTGATATATTCAGGCTGACCTGATTCAATATTTGTTGCAACCGCATAGAAGTCTGTTGCTGCTTTTGCAAATGCCTCTTGGTCGAAAACATCAAGCTCCATTGGAATTTTATAGTAGGCCATTTCTTTGTTGACCACATTACCTGTTTTTAGCCAGGAACGAAGCCCCATATAGTTCTTGTCCTTGATGAATCGTTTATTATAACGTAAGGCTCTGCCCTTTTGCCCTGAGACAAAATTGACACCGAAAAGAGCTCCTGCTGAGACTGATACAATCCCATCAACCTGAATTCCAGCATCTAGGAATGCATCCAAAACACCTGCTGTATAGAGACCACGCATGCCTCCACCTTCCAGTATTAAACCAACTGACATATTTTCTCCTTTTTAGTATTTCGATACTAATTCTCAATATAAGCTTTCAAAGCTGGTGCTAACCTAGCATAGCCTTCTTGATTTAGATGTAAGCCATCTGTTGTATAGATTTCCGCTAATTGACCCTTTGAATCTAACAATAGCTCATACAAATCAATAAATTCAATACCTGGTAGGCTAGCAAGTCTCTGATTTAAATCTTTAATGGTTGCATTATTTCTAATCTTTACCTTGTCAGAATAAGCTTGTGCTTCATTGACAGGGAGAACTGATTCGATATAGAGGCTGGTTCTTGGAAGAAAGATTTGAACCTGACCAATCAGCTCTGCCATACGATTGACAATGTCTGAAACTGGATAAGCTCGTCCGATATCATTAACGCCGATAGAAATAAAGAGTTTTTCAGGCTGGTAGTCCAATACTTGCTCTTCAAAATGCTCCAAAAGCCAAACCGAGTCAGTACCAGCTATACCTCGATTCAAAAGTGGGTAATCTCTTCCTAAAAACTTTTTCAGAGGAAAAAATTCGACAATTGAATCCCCTGTAAAAATAATTGGATTTTCCACCCTTCTCTCTTTTGAAAAGGAGGCTAAACGCTCCTCTTGATACTGTGTCAAGGCATCACTACCCGTTTCAATCATATTGTCCCCCTAATTTGTGTCTGTTTTATACTACTATTGTAGCAGAATTTCAGCTAACTGACCTATCTGGAGAAGAGTTTCTTTTCCATTCCGCTTGGTAATGGCAGAGCTATCATAGAGAGAATGGCAAGCAGTACAACTCCTGTCATAACCCAATACATGTTGGCATAGCTAGAATAATCAAGTATCTGCCCTGCAATATGCTGCATAAGGATAGAACCTAGATTTCGCCCAGTCTGAACAAGTGCTAGCGCTGTAATCAAATAAGCACCATCAACCAGGGAAGTCACAATCTTCAGATTGACCATGATAAAGAGCATGCCTGCTAAGTGTTTGGCAAGCAGAGTAGCTAGAATCTTACTGGACAAATCAATATCCAAAGCATAAATCAGACACTGCAAAGCAACCATGGACATGGAAACTAAGATAAGCGGCTTACTCTTGAATCGATCCATAAAAAGAAATGATAAGAGGGTCAGAGGCGCCTCACATAAGACCGCAATTGATACTACACTGGTTGCAAGCCCAACTGAAAGACCTGAATCCTCTAATAGTGATGGAACATAGGTATGGTTAGTATTCATAACACCAGAAAAAAGAGTCGCTATTAGGATATAAATCAGAAATATCGGATTCTTAAAAAGCTGCCAAAAGCTTGTTTCAGATTTCTCACGCTGACTTTCATGCAATTCCGTTTTTGGATCTGTTCCCAAGATACCGAGAACAGCTAGTAGAATAGTTACAATAAACAAGCAGTAAATGGCCTGAGGCGAGACCTGATCATAGATAAAACCTGCTAATTGAGACCCCATGGCATAGCCAATAGTTCCCCAAATTCTGATTTTACCATAGGAAAATGGACTACGAGTGGCGATACTTTCTAGTACTGGATTTGTTCCATTGATTAATAGTAGGACAATACTATACGACAAAGCGTAGAAAAGTATACTTCCAGAAGCTAAAAAACAGAGGGCACCTATTATACAAAGAAAGAGGGAAACTGCTATAACCTTCTTCTGCTCAAATCTGTCGTTTAGATAACCTATAAATGGCTGCGCAAGCATTGATAAAAAGAAAGATAGAGAGACAACCAGTGAAACCTGACTTGGACGATATCCCTTGTCCATCAGATAGACTGAAATTAAAGTTGAAAAGAGGGACCAAGAGAGGTAGTAAAACAAATACATGAGAAAATAGGCAAGGTAGGAATTGCGATAGGTTTTCATAAATCTCCTTTCAATTCAAAAAACTCCTCAGTACTGGAGAGCTGACTGAAGAGTTTTTGTCAGATTAATCTTCCAAATCATTGGGAAGAGTCTTAATCAATTTGGCAGGGATGCCACCGACCAGTGAGTTATCTGGAACATCCTTTGTCACCACTGCTCCTGCTGCCACGACAACATTGTTACCAATGGTCACGCCAGGCAGGATGGTCACATTACCACCAATCCAAACATCGTTACCAATCTTAACTGGCTCTGCTATGCCAAGATTTTGTCGTCTCCCTTTTGGCGTCAAGGGATGTCCGACAGTTGTAATCATGGTATTAGGACCAATCATGACATAGTCGCCAATGGTAACTGGTGCAATATCCAAGATGGTTCCATTGTAGTTCATGAGAAATTGGTCCCCAACATGGATATTCTTGCCATTGTCACAGTTAAAAGTTGGTAGGATATTAGGATTTTTCCCCGCTGAGCCCAAAAGCTGCCGCAGGGCTTTTTCTCTGGCACCAGTATCCAGTAGGCTAATACTATTTAGCTTTTGACAGCCTAACACAGCATCAACCTTTCTAGCATTGACCTCTGGATCCGTAAAGTCGTATGGAAGCCCTGCTTCAAGTTTTTCAAGTTCTGTCATGCTGCGCTCCATTCGTATGACTTATTTGTAGAGAGCTTGACCATTTGTTGCGATAACGTCTTTATACCAAGCAAATGATTTTTTCTTGTAGCGAGCAAGTGTTCCGCTGCCATCATCGTTGCGGTCAACATAGATGAAACCATAACGTTTGCTGAGTTCCGCTGTTGATGCTGAGACGAGGTCGATTGGTCCCCAAGTTGTGTAACCCCAGAGCTCAACACCATCTTTAAGCGCTTCACCGACTTGCACCAAGTGTTTTTGAAGGTAATCGATACGATAGTCGTCTTCAACAGTTGGCCCATTTGGTCCTTCCACCAAGACATCCTTAGCTCCAAGACCATTTTCCACGATAAAGAGTGGCAACTGATAACGGTCATAGAAGTCATTGAGGACGAGACGAAGTCCAACTGGGTCAATCTGCCAGCCCCACTCAGAGGATTCGAGGTAAGGGTTGGTCAAACCACCCAAGACGTTACCACGTCCTGAACCGTACTCTTCTGGATTATGAGCTTGCGCTACTGACATATAGTACGAGAATGAGATGAAGTCAACAGTGTTTTTAAGCATGTCTTCATCACCTTCAGCAAATTGAATGTCGATACCATTTTCTTCAAAGTAGCGTTTGATATAGTTAGGGTATTTCCCACGCGCATGAATATCTGAGAAGAGGTAGTTTTGATTTTCAAATTCACGCACAGCCAATTGGTCCAAAGGATTTGATGTCATACCATAGGCTGGCATAGCAAGTACCATACAACCAATTTTGAAGTCTGGATTGATCTCGTGACCAATCTTAGTTGCTGACGCTGACGCAACCAATTCGTGGTGCACTGCTTGATAGAGGTCTTGTTTTGAAAGTTCTTCAACTGGTGTTGCAATACCACCTGACATAAATGGTGCATGGAGTACTGAGTTAACTTCGTTGAAAGTCAACCAGTATTTGACTTTATCTTTGTAGCGAGTAAAGACTGTACGGACATAGTTTTCATAGAATCCGATAAGCTCACGATTAGCCCAGCCATTATATTTACGAGCAAGATAGAGTGGTGTTTCATAGTGAGAAAGCGTCACAAGTGGCTCAATACCATATTTTGCCAACTCGTCGAAAACCTTGTCATAGAAAGCAAGTCCTGCTTCATTTGGCTCAGTTTCGTCACCATTTGGGAAGATACGTGACCAGGCGATTGACATACGGAAGACTTTAAAGCCCATTTCAGCAAAGAGTGCAATATCTTCTTTGTAACGGTGGTAGAAATCGATACCTTCCAACTTAAGGTTGTCTTCAGTTGGTTGCTCGGTAATCAAAGGATTTTTGTCGCCAGGATTGGCTGGAACTCCACCATTTGGCGTCACATCCTGTACTGACAAGCCCTTTCCATCAAGGTTATAAGCACCTTCAAATTGATTGGCAGCTGTTGCGCCTCCCCATAGGAAATTTTCTGGAAATACGTTTGACATAGTTCATTTCTCCTTAATCGTTTTAAGATAAGTCTATTATAGGAAAAATAAAGCCCTTTCACTAACACTATTCTGTCAAAAACTGATACTATCCTCTGTTATTTTCAGAAATTTTTGACCATTTATGGTAGAATATTACTAAGAAAGACTAGATTTTGGAGGGAGTCCTATGTCTACACAAGAAGAAACTTTAGCACCTAATGGGCATCTTTTGCCCTATGATTATTTTCAGACCCATGTCATCGATAATCGTCCTGATATTCTCTTTCACTGGCATCCTGAGATGGAGGTGAATTTCATCCATGAAGGGACCGCTCGTTTTCACGTGGACTACGATTATTTTGACAGTCAAGAGGGTGATATCATATTGATTCGCCCTAATGGTATGCATTCTATTCATCCTATTGATAAAGCAGAGCATCTTATGGACACGGTCAAGTTCCATCTGGATATGGTTGGCTATTCTAATATTGACGCTGTCAGCTTGCGCTACCTACACCCATTGCAGACCAGCACCTTTAAGTTCGTCCCAAGAATTCAAAAGGATATGGACGGCTATGAGGAAATCAAGGCCTGTCTCTTTGATATTTTCAAGCTCTGCCAGAATGAAGGACGTCATTTTGAATTGCTCCTCAAATCAAAACTCCATGAATTCATCTACCTGCTCTATTACTATCGTTATGTAGTTAGAAAACAGACTGATGATACCTACCGCAAGAACGAGAAGATTCGTGAACTGATTGACCATATCAATAACAACTATCAGGATAACCTGTCAATCGAGGTTCTGTCTGAATTTATCGGTTATAGTAAGACACACTTTATGACGGTCTTTAAGCAGCACACTGGGACTTCATGTACAGAGTTTGTCATCCAGGTCCGCCTCAACAAGGCTTGTGATATCCTGATTAACTCAACCACACCAATCTTGGAAGTTGCGACTAGCATTGGCTTCAACAATCTGTCCAACTTCAATCGCCAATTTAAACGATACTATCAAATGACACCAAGTCAGTACCGTAAGCAGTACACAAAACCTAAAGAAGGTCGAACTCTCATCAATCCTGCTGATCTTGATTGGTTAGACGAGTAAACATGAAAATCCTCTAGAAAATTCTAGAGGATTTTTAGTTTATTTGACTGCTGTAAGGAGGTAATCTCCTGCATCGATCAGACGTTCTTGAGTTGTAAGCACATCTTCAAATTGGTCTGTATTAGTCACAATGACTGGTGTGATTACTGGAAGTCCAGCTTCGCGGATAGTATTGAGGTCAAATTCAAGAAGTTTTTGCCCTGCTTCAACCTTGTCACCGACTTCAACATAAGACTTGAAGCCTTTACCAGCGAGTGAGACAGTATCCATACCGACGTGGATAAGAAGCTCTGCACCATTTTCAGTTCGAAGACCGATAGCGTGTTTTGTTGGGAAGACAAGTGTCACTTCCGCTTTTGCAGGTGCTACGATAACACCATCTGTTGGGTCAACTGCGATACCTTTACCCATAGCACCTGAAGCAAATACTTCATCAGGTACTTCATTCAATGGAACGATTTGTCCGATAAGTGGACTTGCAATGATTTCTTGTGAGATTTCTTTTAATTCTGTAGCGTCAGCTTTTGCTTCAACTGATTTGTCTGCTGCTTTTTCTTCACCACCGTAAAGGTTTGGAACAGGTGCAAACAATTGGATAAGGAATGAAAGAACGATAGCGATTACTGTCAAAGCAATCATAATCCACATACCTGACATATCGCCAGTTTTAGTATTAACATATGATGGATATTGGAAGATCCCCATAGCACCCATGCTGTAAGCAGTAACATTGAAGTACATAGTCAAAGCACCAATGATACCTGAAACAAAGCATGAGATATAGAATGGAATACGCATTGGAAGGGTTACACCATAGATGGCTGGCTCGGTAACACCAAAGATAGATGAAATGAGTGCTGGTGTAGAAAGTGTACGAACTTTAGACTCTTTAGTCTTAACCATGATAGCTGCAAGAACACCTGTTTGAGTGAAGTTAGGAAGAACTGCTGCCACCAAAAGCGCTGACATACCGTTAGCAGCGACATCCATGATAGCAAGTGGAACAAGAGCCCAGTGAAGACCGAACATAACCAAAACTTGCCACAAAGCACCAAGTAAGAATCCATAAACAAGTGGGCTGAAACCAAGAACAGCTTGGAAACCTGCTGAGAGCCAGTCTGAGAGCAGGTTAGCAACAGGACCTACAACCAAGAATGTCAAAGGAACAGTAAGTATAATAGTCACAAACGGTACAACAAACAATTTCACCACGTCCGGAGTAATCTTACGCACATTTTTCTCGATAATAGAAGCAACCCACATTGCCAAAATTGCAGGCATTACAGTTTGAAGGTAAGAACCTGAAGATGGTAATTGGAGAGCGATTCCGAACACTTTATTCAAACCTGCTTCTGTCAAAGCTGGAATAGTTGTTGTCAAAGTTGGATAGATAAGTGCTCCACCAATTGCTAGGGCTGTAAATTCATTGAGTTTGAATTTACGTGCTGCAGTCACTGCAATCAAAAGTGGTAAGTATTGGAAGAAAGCATCTCCTGCTGCCTCTAACATAACATACCAAGCACTGTTAGCAGCTGTTAGACCTGCTGCACCAAGAATAGCTACAATACCTTTAATGATACCAGCGGCAGCAAGTGGTCCCAAGAAGGGTTGGAAAATACCTGAAACCAAGTCGATGAAACGGTCAAAGAGGTTACCTTTAGCAACATCATCACCTTCATCGACATCAAGTGAACCAACACCAGATACACCTTGATCTAGAACTGCTGCATAAACATCAGGCACGTGGTTACCGATAACCACTTGGTACTGACCACCAGCCTTAACAACGGTAACAACACCGTCACGTTGTTTGAGGTAGTCTGTATCTGCCTTAGCTTCATCTTTCAAGACAAAACGAAGACGCGTAACACAGTGTCTAACATTGGTAACATTATCTTTACCACCGACATGAGCGACAATGTCTTTTGCCAACTCTGAATAATCTTTCTTAGCCATAAAAGGCTCCTTTCAATACGAATGCAAGCATTCTTAATCGATTAGGTTGCCAAACAATAGAAAAAACCTAAATAAATACCAAACAAATCAAACAGTCGTCAGAAAAACAACCATTTCATCTTATCTCGTATCTATTTAGGTTTTGCCTGCTTGCCAGTAACAATCCTTATGTTTATATATTAACAGTTTATTCTGAAAATTGCAAGCGCTTTTTTGAAATAAATAGAAAAAAGTTACTTTTCAGTAACTTTAGATTGAATCTTCTAGTCTTTGGATATGGATAGTTAGGTAAACCTGTTCATCTTGACTCATTTCAAATTCAGGATTGGCTGATTCGACATAAGATTTGACCTTTTGGGTACATAGAAAGGCTTGCGGATAGTTGATTTGAACTTGATCAAAGAGAAAGGCATCATTCTTTCCTTGGATAAGCCCATTCACGACTCGCTGAGCGAAATATTGAACATGGGTCACAAATCGATTATAGGAGATAGAATCAGCTGTCGGCATACTTCCGAAGTGAAGACGGACAATTTCCAAAATATCCACTACGATTTGAGTTAACTGATGGTTTTTCTCCACCAGTCCCCCTTCTTTTTGAGCATTGACAAAATGCAGAGCAACCGAAGCTGCCTCATCTTCTGCCATATCAACACCCAAATCATGCTTGATTAGACGCAAAGCTTGTCTCCCAATCTCATACTCACGAGGGTAGAATTTGCGGACTTCCCAGGCTAGAGGATTTTGCAGGGCTAGCCCCTCCTTGCTGCGCTGAATAGCATACTGAAGGTGGTCTGCCAGAGCAATAAAAAGCGAAGGCTCAAATGACTGCCCCAATACTGCCTCTGCAAAGGTAATAATGTTAAGAAAGAGCTCCATCTGCTCTGTAGGAAGGTCCAGATACACACGGTAGAGTTCCTGAGTCTCTTCACCTTCTTCAAGGACAAATTTCTTCTCAATCTTGTCTGCTTCTATCAGATCTCCAGCTTTCTTCTGAAAACCGAGCCCCTTTCCCATAACGATATATTCTAAATCATTTTGTCCAACAACCTGAACAACATTGTTGTTGAAAACCTTTTCAATACGCATATTTCCCTCTTTCGTGTCTGAAAGACTTTTCTCGTGTTACCATTGTATCAGATAAAAATGAGAAATGAAAGAGTATTCAAAAGAATATTTTGAAGATAGAGTCATTTGAATAAGCTAAGCTTCTAAAAGGACAAAAAAAGCTGAAATCATGAGATTTCAAGCTCCTTTTTATTATTTTCGGTACATCTTAACCTGCAGATAGAGGTCATTGTAGATGCCCAGCCATTTTGAACCTAGATTGTCATAAACTTCAAGATTGGCAATGGTTTCTTGCGATGGATAAAAGGCTTTATCGCTAGTAATCTCTTCTGAGAGTAGCTCCTTAGCCTTGCTATTTGGCGTAGAATAACCGATATACTCAGCATTCTGCGCAGCATTTTCAGGACGAAGCATGAAGTTAATAAAGGCATAAGCCTCATCATAGTGCTTAGCAGTTTTTGGGATGACGATATTATCAAACCAGATGTTTGAGCCCTCGCTAGGAACAACATAGGCCAAATCACTGTTTCCTTCAAGCATCTCGCTAGCCTCACCTGAGAAGGTCACACCGATTGCGGCATCACCGTTTATCATATAGCCTTTCATCTCGTCACCGACAATGGCTTTGACATTCGGCATGAGCTGAGTCAGTGTTGACTCGGCCTCTTTTAGCTGTGTTAGGTCTTTTGTATTTAGACTATAACCCAGCTTACTGAGTCCAACTCCCATGACTTCACGGGCACCGTCCACTAGCATAATCTGATTTTTGTATTCAGATTTCCAAAGGTCTGCCCAGTGTTCAGGATAGGAGCTCAGCATTTTTTTATTGTAAACAATCCCAACTGTTCCCCAGAAATAAGGGATGGAATAATCGTTATTAGGATCAAAGCTCAAGCCCAGGAAGTCTGAACTGATATTATCCAGTCCTTCGATTTTCGACTTGTCTAGCTTGACGAGGAGATTTTCCTTAATCATCTTGTCAATAGTGTAGTCAGACGGAACTGCAATATCATAAGTCGTCCCACCCTGCTTAATCTTGGTGTACATGGCTTCGTTGGAATCAAAAGTCTCATACTGAACCTGAATACCAGTCTCTTCTGTAAACTTGGTCAAAAGCTCAGGATCGATATAGTCACCCCAGTTATAGATGACCAGCTTGTCAGAAGCTGAACCAGACTGTTGCTGCATCCAGAAGGCTAGGGACCATAGCGCAGCAACGATGATGATAACACCACCTAAAAAACTATAAAGTCTACGCATCCTGCTCCTCCTTCTTATCACTTGAAATGAAATAGTAACCAATCACCAAAAGGATACTAAAGAGAAAGACCAGTGTTGACAGCGCATTGATTTCCAAAGAAATCCCTTGACGAGCTCTTGAGTAAATCTCGACTGACAAGGTTGAGAAGGAATTTCCTGTCACAAAGAAGGTCACCGCAAAGTCATCCAAGGAGTAGGTGAAAGCCATAAAGTAACCTGCAATAATCCCTGGTGTCAGATAAGGCAACATAACTTCCTTGAGCATCTGACTACGAGTGGCACCTAAATCGTAAGCCGCATTGATCATATCCGCATTCATCTCCTTCAAACGAGGCAAAACCATAAGAACAACAATGGGAATAGAAAAGGCAACGTGACTGAGCAGAACAGAAATCAAGCCCAAGGAGAACTTAATCTGTGTGAACAAAATCAAGAAAGATGCCCCAATCATAACGTCTGGTGCTACCATGAGCACATTATTGAGAGAGAGGAACATATTTTCATACTTTGAACGTGATTCGTAGATGAAAATGGCTCCAAAGCTCCCAATTATTGTTGCTAGAAGAGCTGAGAGAAAGGCAAGAAAGAAGGTCTGTACCAAAATCAGCATGAGTCGGCTGTCGCTAATCATGGTCTGGTAATTCTCTAGCGTGAATCCCTTAAAACCATTCATGTCGCCACCTGTATTAAATGAATAGAAAATCAGGTAGAAGATTGGCAGATAGAGAATGAGAAAGACCAGTGCTAAATAAACTTTTGAAAATTTTGTCATCTTCTTCTCTCCTTTGTAACCCACATGATGGCAAGCATTGCCACAATCAGAATAACACCGATAGTTGAACCCATTCCCCAATTCTGCGTGGTTAGGAAATGTTGCTCGATGGCAGTTCCCAGTGTGATGACACGGTTACCACCAATCAAACGGGTCAACATGAAGAGGCTCAAGCTCGGAATAAAGACCGATTGAACACCTGAGCGGACGCCATTGAGCGAAAGCGGAAAGATGACACGGGTAAAGGTCTGCCAAGAATTGGCACCCAAGTCACGACTGGCATTGATAATATTTGGATCAATGTCGTTGAGAGCATTGAAAATGGGCAAAATCATGAAAGGAATTTCGATATAAGATGCCACAAAAACAAAGGAGAAATCTGTGAAGAGAATCTGCTTAGGACCGATACCGACAAAACTGAGGAAGTTGTTAATACTTCCATTTTGTCCCAAAATCCCCATAAAAGCGTAAGCCTTGAGCAAAAGGTTGATCCAGGTAGGCAGGACAACTAGCATAAGCCAGAGCTGCTTGTGCTTAAGCTGGGTCAAAAAGAGGGCAGTCGGATAAGAAATGAGCAGGGTAACCAGAGTGATAACCCCTGCATAGAGAATGGAATTAAAGCCCATTCTCAGATAGGTCCAAGAAGAAAAGAAGGTCTTGTAATTATCTAGCGTCAGCTGCCCATTGATATCAAAGAAAGATTGGTAGATAATCAGAGCAAGCGGCGCTAGAACGAAGAGGAAAATCCAAAGCAGATAGGGGAGGGAGAAAAGATTAAGCGTTCTCTTCATGTCTCTCCTCCTCAATGGCGTTAATCAAGCCATCTTCATGCTCTTCGACCTCAACATACTCTTCAATACGAGCATCAAATTCTTCTTCGGTCTCATTGAGACGCATGATATGGATATCCTCAGGCTCAAAGTCCAGACCGATAATCTCACCTTCGATAGCCTTACGAGTCGAGTGAATCATCCACTCATTGTCCAAATCATCGTAAGCAATGATTTCGTAGTGAACACCACGGAAGAGTTGGGTATCAACCTTAACCTGCAATTTACCTTCCTCAGGAAGAGTGATTCGCAAGTCTTCTGGTCGAATAACCACTTCGACCTGTTCATTTGGACGCATACCACCGTCCACTGCTTCAAAGCGTTTACCATTAAACTCTACCAAGTAATCTTCAATCATGATACCTGGCAGGATATTTGACTCACCGATAAAGGTGGCTACGAAGTGGTTGATTGGCTCGTCGTAAATGTCAACAGGTGTTCCAGATTGGACGATTTCCCCCTCATTCATGACAAAAATCCAGTCACTCATGGCTAGCGCTTCCTCTTGGTCGTGGGTAACAAAGACAAAGGTGATCCCAAGTCTCTGCTGCAATTCACGTAATTCATACTGCATTTCTGTACGAAGTTTGAGGTCCAAGGCTGAGAGCGGCTCATCCAACAAAACAACCTTAGGCTGATTGATGATGGCACGAGCGATGGCAACACGCTGGCGCTGCCCACCTGATAATTTCTGGATAGAACGTTTCCCAAATCCATCCAAACGAACCATACGCAGAGCTTCTTGCACGCGCTGATCGATTTCTTTTTTAGGAACCTTCTTCAATTTAAGTGGGAAGGCAACATTCTCCGCAACGGTCATGTGTGGGAAGAGGGCATAGGATTGGAAAACCGTATGCACATCACGTTTATTGATAGGAATATCATTGATACGTTTCCCATCCAGATAGACATCTCCGCTAGTCGCATCGAGTAGCCCAGCGATGATATTAAGAATGGTTGATTTCCCAGAACCCGATGCACCAAGCAGGGTATAGAACTTTCCTTCTTCCAACTCAAAGTTGATATCTTTGAGCACGACAGTCCCGCTGTCTTCAAAAACTTTCGATACATGTTCAAATGCAATAATTGAATTAGTCAATTGTCATAAATCCTCCACGAGAAGCATGCTTTCCAAGTAACTGGACATGTTTTCTCTTACAAAACTATTGCCAAATGGCAGAGCAATCCTGAGACAAGCTCAGAAAATCATATGAAAGCCTATGGCTTTTCACTAACAAAAATATAGTGGTGGATTGAGCGCAGGCTAGGAGTGTGAGTTCAGAAATCACATTCATCACAGTGACTTAAGATCACCTAGCATTATTCAATCCACTAAAGCTCAGCTATTTTCCAGCTTCACCGATAATACGAACTTCAGGCTCTAAGGTGATACCAGATGATAGCTCAACTTTTGCGATAACATCTGCAATCAAGTCCTCGTAGTCCTTAGCAGAACCGTCAGCTACATTGACCATAAAGCCAGCGTGTTTTTCTGACACTTCTACACCACCGATACGGTGACCTTTGAGGCCTGCTTCCATAATCAGCTGACCTGCGAAATTACCAACTGGGCGTTTGAAGACTGAGCCACAAGAAGGGTATTCCAAGGGCTGCTTCAAAGCACGCAGGTGATTGAGACGATTCATCTCTTGGGTAATCATTGTATGGTCACCTGGATTGAGGGCGAATTTGGCTGAAATCACGATGTCACCTGTCTCTTGAAGGACTGAGTGACGATAGCCAAACTGCATATCACGTGCTTCAATCGTCTTAATCTCACCATCTTTAGTCATAACTTGAGCTGAAACTAGGACATGGGCAATTTCACCGCCATAAGCGCCAGCATTCATAAAGACAGCACCACCGACACTTCCTGGAATACCTGCCGCAAATTCAAAACCAGTCAAACTGTAGAATTGAGCAACCTTGGTTGTTTCAATCAGATTAGCTCCTGCTTCTGCCTCAATCGTATAACCGTTGAGGGTAATGGTATTTAGCTTATCAAACATGATAACAAAACCACGGATACCACCGTCACGAACAATCAGATTGCTAGCATTTCCAAGAACTAGCCAAGGAATATCATGAGCATTGGCAAACTTAACAAGTCTAGCCAACTCATAACGGTTTCTTGGAAAAGCAAGGTAGTCCGCAGAACCACCAACCTTGGTATAGGTGTACTTTTTCAATGGCTCATTGTGGCGAATATCAATACCCGCCAAGAGCTCTTTCATTTTTTCAATCATAATATACTTTCTAAACAAATCAATTCCTCTTTTATCAGCTAGCTAAACTCTTTAGTTAGCAGCGAAAATGATTTCTTCATTGAGTCCAAGTTATAACCCAATTGATTCATATAAAAAGAGGCAGGATCAGCTTGATCCCAACCTCAACATTATATCAAAAAAGTAAGCATTTGACGAGCTATTTTCAAGCCTGAAATGGTGCTATTTTCCAGTAAGCAAAACGATAAAAGAGCAAAGCTCCGTACTAGACTAGTCTACTACTTCAACTTGACTAGCATCGAGGAGCGACAAGGCATCTGCATAAGGCAAGGCTAACACTGGCTCGGTCAGATCGGGTGCGATTTCTAGGAGTGGAACAAGAACAAAAGCACGCTCTTTCATAAAAGGGTGGGGTAGTCGAAGCTCCTCGACATCAGAAGTATCCTGACCGTAGAGTAGCATGTCAATATCAATCGTCCTTGGACCCCAATGCTCGTGACGAACTCGGTCCAAATCTTTTTCTATCTTTTGGCAATAGCGGAGCAGGTCAAACTTGTCTAAGTCAGTCTCTAGCTGGCAAGCAAGGTTGAGAAAATCATCCTGATCAGTCTTACCCCAAGCCGCTGTTTGATAGAATGAAGAGACAGCAACCACTTTTGTCTGTGGAAGATCATTCAAGAGCTGCAAGGCTCTTTCGAGATAGGCTCTCTTATCACCCATATTTGAGCCTAAACTCAGATACACTAGTGTCATCGGCTGCGCTCCAATTCAATTCCAACTGATTGATAATGCCCATTGATCGGTGGATTTTCCTTGCTAATTCGGATAGTGATGGCTTGGATGGCTGGAAATTCGTCAAAGAGATCGTCGCAGATTGCTCCTGCCAGGCGCTCGATAAGGATGTATTTTTTCTGCTCTGCCTGTTTCTGAACAGCCTCAAAAACCAGTCCATAATGAACAGTATCTTCCAACTTATCTGTCTGCGAAGCTTTTTGCAAATCAACCATCAACTCTAAATCAATGACAAAAATCTGCCCCAGCTTTTGCTCCTCCTCAAAGGCGCCGTGGTAGCCGTAAAAACGACAACCGTTCAAAACAATCTTATCCATCAAATCCTCTTTCTAAACCATCTGGCTCATGACCTTAACGATGTCACGGTTGGCTTTAACATTGTGAACACGCACGATTTGGCATCCTTTGGAAATGGCATGCGCTGTAAGTGCAGCAGTCCCCATATCACGCTCCAAGGGCTTGGTCTGACCACCCAAGAGATAGTCAACAGTGCGCTTGCGAGAAATACCAAAAAGGACTGGATAACCCAATTGGCAGACCTGCTCCAAGCCTTTCAAAAGTTCAATATTTTGTTCTTCTGTTTTGGCAAAACCAAAACCAGGATCAATCCAAATCTTATCACGATCGAGCCCAGCAGCAAGAGCTGCCTGCGCACGCTCTGTCAAAAAGCAACAAACATCTTCTGTGATATTTTGATAAACCTCATCTTCTTGATTGTGCATGAGAATGATAGGCACTTGACGCTCTGCTGCCAAAGACAACATCTGCCCATCATAGAGACCAGCCCAGACATCATTGAGAATATGCGCACCCGCATCGAGAGCCGCTCTTGCTGTCTCTGTCTTATAGGTGTCGATGCTGATGAGAACATCAAAACGCTCACGAATAGCCTTGATTACTGGAACGATGCGATTAATTTCGTCTTCTGCCGAAACAAAGTCTGCACCAGGTCGAGTTGATTCGCCACCGACATCGATAATTGTAGCACCAGCTGCAATCATTTCTTCAACCTGTTTTAGAGCTGGTTCGACCTGCGTATAAGAACCGCCATCTGAAAAAGAATCTGGTGTGACATTAAGAATGCCCATGATGGCAGCATTTCCATCAATTTGGTAGTCTCCAATTTTCATCTTTTTACCCTTAATTTCCTCGAATTAGGCTCAATAGCTCACGACGTTCATCTGGATTTTCTTTGTAGTAGCCACGCGCAACTGTTGTTACTGTTTTAGCACCAGGTTTTTTAATCCCTCGCATCGTCATACACATATGCTCTGCTTCAACCATAACAAAAACACCTTTAGGATTAAGTGCTTCTTCCAAAGCAGTTGCAACTTGAGCTGTCAAACGTTCTTGCAATTGAGGGCGTTTAGCAGCAACCTCAACAGCACGAGCCAACTTGCTAAGACCAGTTACCTTGCCATCACTTGGTAGGTAGGCAACATGAGCCACTCCGTAAAATGGAACCAAGTGGTGCTCACACATAGAGTAGAAAGGAATGTCTTTGACCAAGACCAACTCCTCATGTTCTTCTGAAAAGACGGCTGTAAATTGGTCTTTAGGATCCTCATTCAGACCTGCGAACATCTCAGTATACATCTTGGCAACACGCTTTGGAGTGTCCAAAAGACCCTCTCGCTCAGGATTCTCACCAAGAGCTGAAAGGAGTTGGTACACGGCTTCTTCTGCTTTTTTCTGATCTATCATAGCTACCTCTTTTTTGTCAATATTAGCTCTATTATACCTTATTTTAAGGTAAAGAAAAAGGGAGCCTGGTCTAAAATAATGAATTTTGCAACAATTCCGCAAATTTATCCTGAAAGAACAAAAAAATGCCAGAAGAAACTTCCAGCATTTTAGACTTAATCAATGATTTTATCAAATTTTTCGGTGTAAAAGAGGGCTGCAGTCATCACAATCGAAAGAAGCAACCAAATGATAAGGGCTATATTCCAAGAACCAAAGGCTTCAAAACTCAGTCCAAAGAGGGTTGGACCAAAGGCTGCAAGAAGATAGCCACCCGACTGAACCATCCCTGACAATCTAGCCGTCTGGTCAGGCGTGTCCGTCTTAAGACTGTAAATAACCAAGAGATAAGGGAAGAGGGCGCTTACTGCTACTCCGATTAAGAGATTGACAGTGAGCCAGTAAGTAAAACTGGCATTTTGGAAGAATAACAGGGCAATTCCTAAAATTCCAGATAGACTAACAAGAGCTAGCGCCACTTGACGTTTTCTGCCCTGCCATTTTTCTGTCAAATAAGGAACGACAACTGAGAATGGCAGCGAAATCAAAGAGTAGATAGAAGCTAGTAGCCCAGCAGCTTCTGCCGATAGTCCAGCTTGAGTCGCCATAGTCGGTAGCCAAGTCAAAGCTGTATAGAACATGAGCGACTGGAGTCCACCAAAAACCAAGAGCCCCCAAGCTTTCTTGCTCTTCCAGAGACTGCCATTCTGCTCCTTTTGACTCTTCTTAGGATAATGATTGAAAGTGGTATTTGGAAGCCAAATCAGAAAGGCGATAAAAACGATGGCTGACAAAATCAGAATCAGTCCCTTCCAAGATGTCGCCGAGGCGATTGGCACTGCAACTGATGAAGCGACAGCTGATGCCAGACCCATAGCTGTTGTATAGACAGCTGTCAGCACACCGACACGCTCTGGTTGATTGGCTTGTATGATTGATGGTAAAAGCACGTTCATCATGGCAATACCAGCACCCAAGAGCATGGTCCCCAGATAAAGCGCAGGCAGATTGAAAATACGCATGGCTGAGCCGACAACCATAGTCAAGAGCACCATGGTAAAGAGCTTCTCAAGTCCAAATTTTTCAGCCAACTTAGGAGCGAGACTAGAGCAGGTCGCAAACATAATCAAGGGAATGCTGGTCAAAATCCCAAGCGAACTAACTGAAACACCTAGACCATCAGCAACCTCGGTCAGAATGGTCGGAATGGTCGTAAAGGGAATGCGGAGCACCGTTCCAACCAGAACGATACCAGGAACAAAAAATAAGGAATGTTTTTTCATCTTAACTTTCTAATAAATAATGTCTGACTTGCGAGATAAAGTAGAGTGAGCCTGTCACCAGATAGAAATCCTCTGTATTATCTTGGTTACGGGAGGCAAGCCAGTCTCTAAAATCGGTAATCTTGTCATACTGACTAGGGTACTTGTCTAACGCTACTGCATTTGGATAGTCAAAGCTAGTCACCGTCAACTGTCCAAGGTCAGCCAACTGTTCCAACATGCTATCGATAGGCTTGGTATCAATAGCTGAAAAGAGGATATGCAAGTTCTTGTCTGCATACTTAGTCTTCATCAAATCTACCAAGACGGCAATACTTTCATTGTTGTGCGCACCGTCAATCATGAGATTATCTGCCATAAGCTCAGTTCTTCCCAACCAAGCAGCCTGAGACAAGCCCTGCTTGATAGACTGGTCGCTGATTTTTGGATAGTCCTTCTGTAACAGCTCCAAGGTCTTGATAGCCAGAGCAGCATTGGTTTCTTGATGACTTCCAGGCATGGCAAGCTCGAGCCGGTCGATTTTCTTATCTTTTGAGACATAGCAGAGCTGACCTTCTACTTCTTCCATGGCAAAGTCCTTGCAGTATTGGAAGATTGGATTTTCGTGAGCTTGCGCTTGTTCTTCAAAGACCACTTGAACATCGCTGCGCTCTGTGGCAAAGATAAATGGTTCACCAGATGTCAGTACACCTGCCTTCTCTCTTGCGATGTCAGCGTAGCTATTTCCCAAAACCGCTTGATGATCCAGACCAATAGAGGGACAAACCACCGCCAAGGCATGAAAGAGATTGGTCGAGTCATAGCGACCACCCATGCCAGCCTCGATGATGGCAATGTCAACAGGATGGTAGCTCCCAAAATAGAGGAACATGAGTAGAGTAATGACCTCAAACTCAGTCGCCGCTTCAAGGTCAGTCTCGAGGGGCAGACGCTCAACCACAGGCTTAGCAATCTCAGCAATCGCCACCAAATCCTCCTCAGAAATCATCTGACCGTCAAGGCTGAAACGCTCTTTAAAGTCCATGATATAAGGCGATGTGAAGGTCCCCACCTCATAACCAGAGGCAGTCAGAACCTTCTGTAGATTATTGACCGTCGACCCCTTGCCATTAGTGCCAACCACATGCACTGCCTTAATCTTTTCCTGAGGATCTCCCAGTTCAGCAAGCATCCAAGCCATACGTTCAAGACCAGGCTTGATTCCAAAAGCCAGCTTGCTGTGAATCCACTCCAAAACTTCTTGATAGGTCATTCTTCTCCTCTTTCTAGTTCTACCTCGTAAAGTCCTCTGACAGCATTGCAGAGCAGGATACGACTTGCTTTTTCCAAATCTTCCTTGTAGAGATGAGCCTCTTTGACCAGACCTTGGTCGATTAAGCATTGACGATAAAGCCCTGCCAAGCAGCCGTCTTCAACTGCTGGCGTCAGCAGTTCACCATCTAAGTCCAAAACAAGATTGGCAATCCTTGACTCCTGCAAGCGACCATCAGCACCGTAAAAAAGACAGTCCCCATCCAAGTCAGGAATATGGTCACGCCTGCTAGTTTTAAAAGTCACAAAAGCCGTCAAGTCCAAATCACGCTCTTTCAAGGTCAGTCGAGTATATGATTTTGGTAGTTGGCTCAATGGCTGCGCTTCAAAGCCAAACTGACCTGATTTAGAAACAGTCATCCTTAATCGATAAGTCCCCTGAGCTAGCGCTTCTATGCTAGCATCCAAAGCAGCTTCAAACTGGTCAAGCTCAAATGTATAATCAAAATAAGCTGCCGCTTCTTTCAAGCGTTTGAGATGAAGATCTCTCAGCTCTAGCTGACCATTGACAAGTTTTCCAGTTGAAATCAAGTCAAAAACAGGATTTTGACGATAGAGCACCGCAGATTTCTGACGAGTCTCTTCAAACTCACCCTGCCACTTGCTATCCCAAGTAATCCCACCACCAACTCCATAGTAGGCAGTCTGTCCCTGCACCTGCATAGTTCTGATAGGTACATTGAAAATAGCAGAGCCATTTGGTAGACAGATTCCGATGGTACCGCAGTAGACACCACGAGCTTGCGATTCCAGTTCGTCAATGACCTTCATAGTCGCAATCTTAGGGGCACCAGTAATAGAGCCGCAAGGATAGAGAGCTTCAAAAATTTCTGTCAAAGACTGGGTTTGCAAAATCCCTTTGATGGTTGAAGTCATCTGCCAAACAGTCGAATACTGCTCAACCTGACAGAGCTGGTCAACCTTAACCGAGCCAATCTGACAGACCCTCCCCATATCGTTGCGAAGAAGGTCCACAATCATCATATTTTCGGCACGATTTTTAATATCCTGCGCCAGCCAAGCCTGCTGCTCAAGATCTGACTGGTAGGTCAAACCTCTGCTCGTCGTCCCCTTCATGGGTCTCGTCGTCAGCTCCTGCCCCTCTTTTTTAAAGAAAAGCTCAGGACTAGCTGACAAGATAGCCACATCATCATGGGCAATATAGGCATTGTAACCAGCATTTTGCTCCACCATTAGACGATTGTAAATAGCAAAGCTATCATCAGCAATCTGAGATTTCAGACGAATCGTGTGGTTAACCTGATAGGTATTTCCCTGACGAATCTGCTCTTGAATATGACGGATGGCAGCTTCATAGTTTTCCTGACTATCCAAGTCATGCCAAGCCTCAGGCATACTAACAGGGTCGTAACTGAGTGGAAATGGCTGACGCTCTACACGGTCATGAACAGTAAAATAAGCCAGATATTCTCCAGCCAGTTGCCTATCTGAAACGCGAAACTTCTCCTCAAATGCTGGCGCAGCTTCATAAGAAAGGTAGCCTACCACATAGTAGCCCTGCTTTTGAAAGCTCGCCACCTCATCCAAAATAGATTTGACCTCTGAAAGATTCCTTGTCTTTAATTCAAGCACAGGATTTTCAAAAACCAATCGCTCTTCTAGTTCCTTAAAATCAATAACCGTTTTCTTATGCATGTTTCTAGTATAACAAAAAGGAGCCTGAAGCAAAAGCCCAGACTCCTTATTAGATTTTTTTAAGTCTTATTCTGTTTTCTCAGCTCTGCTATTTGCCCAAAGATAAAGATAGCAATAGCAATCCAGATACAGATGAAGCCCTTGAGCTCACCCATGGTAATGCCCTCTCCGAAGAGGAAGATAGCGAATATGAGCTGAATCGTTGGGTTGATATACTGGATGAAACCAACCTGATTGAGCGGTGCTCGCTTAACAGCCTCTGCAAAAAAGAGCAAGGGAATTGCTGTAATTGGACCCGATAAGACCAGAAGGACATTCTCATAAAGACTGTAATCTAGGAGGTTTTCCTTACTGAAGAAAAGCAGATAGATAAGTGCAAAAGGCGCAATGATCATAGCTTCGACCAACATGGCAACGTCACTTGATAGCTTAACACCTTTTTTGATAAAGCCATAGAGACCAAAACTAAAGGTCAAAATCAGAGATACCAAAGGTAGATGACCCGTATTGACAACCAGGAGAAGAACACCCGCAGTTGCCATAAGGACTGAAACCCAAGTCCAAGTCGATAATTTTTCCTTGAGAAAAAGCAAGGACAAGAGAACTGAAAAGAGCGGCAGAATATAATAACCCAGACTAGCCTCGGTCGCCTGACCATTTCCAACAGCGTAGATATAAATCAGCCAGTTGGTCGCAATCAGCAAACTCGCCCAAATCATAGCCCAAAGGGCAGATTTATTTTCCCAAAGCGCCTTCAATTCAGTCTTGTAAAGCGACTGCCTTCTAGCTAGAACCATATAGACCGACATGGAAATCAAGGTCCACAAGATGCGGTAAGAAAAGGTATTGTAAGCATTGACATGACTCAGTTGTTTCCAAAAGAGGGATAAAAATCCCCAGAGTAGATAGGTCACAAAAGCCATAAGCAAACCCTTGTTTTTAGTCGACAACTACAACACCTTCTTTATCTACATTGAGAAGGAAGCTTTCACCATCAAGTCCAAGAGCATCGATTTTTTCCTTGATTGCTACTTCGACCGATTTGGGTGCCAAGACCATGACAGTTGGACCTGCACCTGATAGATAGGTCGCATAAGCACCATTTTCTTGACCGATTTCTTTAATGGTTGCGAACTCCTTGACCAATTTTTGGCGGTAGCGCTCGTGGAACATGTCTCCTTGGATGGCTTGCCCAGCTTTTTCCAAGTCTCCTGCAAATAGCGCAGCGATTGCCACATTGGCGATAGATGAGGCAGCTACTGCTTCTTTGTAAGAAAGCTCAGATGGTAGCACACCACGTGAATCAGACGTCTTCAACTCATAGTTTGGAATAAAAGCGATGAATGAAGATTTAGGAAAATCAGCGACAATGCTATTAACCTTCTGGTCCACATAAGATGCCACAACTAGATTTCCGAAAATAGCTGGCGCTACATTGTCAGGGTGACCTTCGATTTCAGTAGCCAAATCAAGCTTCTGATCCGCTGTTAGATTAAGTTGACCAAGTTGGTTAGCTAGCTCAATACCAGCAACAATAACTGAAGATGATGACCCCAAACCACGCGCAAGTGGAATATCAGAAATCATTTTCAAGTGATGAGGTTGAAGATCAGACTTAATCTTAAGAGCAACATCCAAGAGAAGATTACGCTCATCAGAAGGGATGTCAGCACCCAAATCATGCTCGATAAACCAAGAATCACTAGCTTCAAGCACCTCGATCGTTAGATATTTTGAAAGTGCAACACCAACAGAATCAAAACCTGGTCCAATATTGGCTGACGTTGCAGGAACTGTAATTTTCATCCTTATATTGAGTAGAGAGAAGGTCCCTACTATCCTTTCTTTAGTTTTAAAAAAGAGGCTGGGAAAAAAGCTCCTAGGCCTCTTCTTTTTATAGTCTGATTGCAAGACGCAGTGGCTGAGTGGGCTCTAATTCGTTGATAAATCAACTCTTACAGCCCTACTCAACTGTGCGGAGGTGGGACGACAAAATCGAATTCCTTCGGAGTTACCGATTTTTGTCCCACTCTCTCACTTTAACAATTATTCACCAAGAACTTTGAGTGTATTCACAATAGTGAAGTCTTCAACAGCGTTCAATTTAGCTGTAACTGCTTCCAATTGTGTTTTTGAGAGTGAGTGTGTAATAATGACGATACGGGCAGTTGTTCCGTTAGCTTTTTGTTGAAGAACTTGCTCAAATGAGATATCCTCTGAGTTGAAGATTTCTGCAAGACGAAGGATTTTTCCTTTCTCATCCGCTGTATCAATAGCAAAGTAGTAATTGCTCTTCACATCTTCTGGATTAGCCAATTGTGTTGGACGGCTAAACTCGTTGAATGGTTTACCGACGTTACCATCAGTAATACGACGAGCAATACGTACGATATCAGCTGTTACAGATGTTGCTGTTGGTTTTTGACCAGCACCTGGACCGTAGTACATTGACTCGCCGATACCAATTGACTCTACAAAGACAGCATTCATAACGCCATTTACACTTGCGAGTGGGTGATTTTTTGGCAAGAATGTTGGTGATACTTCGGCAGAAAGTCCTGATTCTACTTCACGAACATCACCAACAAGCTTGATAACATAGCCAAGCTCTTGAGCGACAGCGACATCTTCAGGTGTAATCGTTGTGATTCCTTTGTGGGCAACATCTTCAAAATCGATCGTCATTCCAAAACCAAATTGGCTGAGGATAACTGCTTTATAAGCAGCATCGATACCTTCAACGTCGTTTGTTGGATCACTTTCAGCATAGCCGAGCTCTTGAGCCGTCTTAAGGGCATCTTCGTAAGTCCAACCTTCATCAACCATCTTAGTCATCATGAAGTTAGATGTTCCATTAAGCACACCCAAAATACGTGTCACTTTATCAGAAGTCAATGAATTTGCAAGGGTACGAAGAATTGGAATACCACCAGCAACTGCAGCTTCGTAGTAGAAAGCAACACCCTTATCTTGAGCCAATGTAATCAAGTCTTTACCGTGAACGGCAATCAAGTCCTTGTTGGCAGACACAACATGTTTACCAGCTTCCAAGGCACGTGTAATAAAGGTTTTAGCTGGTTCAATACGACCCATCAACTCAACGACGATTGTAATCTCATCATCTGACAAGATTTCGTCAATATTTGTAACGAAGTTGTAGTCGTTTCCAGCAGCGACAAGACGATTTTTTTCTTCATCATCCTTAACCAAAACCTTAGCGATTTCAAGGTCAGTTCCTGCAGCTGCAACAATCTTCTCACCATTTTCTTGAAGCAAGAATGGAATACCGCTGGCAACTGTACCGAAACCAAGCAAACCAATTTTAATAGACATGTCGTTCTCCTTTGACTAAAATACAATGATATTACCTAACATTATATCAAATTATTGTCTGAATTTACAGAAAAAAACTATAAAATTTATGCTATAATATCTTCTATGGAGGTACCTATGAGAAAACACAAAAAATCTAATCCGATTTTGACAATAATTAACTGGCTTCTGATTTTAGCAATCCTTATCTGCCTTTCCTTCGCAGCTTACTTCTATTTAACAAAGTCTAATTCTCAGACAAGTAACAGCCAAATGAGTTCACAAACAAGCAGTCAAGCAACCGAATCGAGTAGTTCAAGTCAAGATCAAACTACTTCTGATGACAGTCAAGTTGACTGGATCAAACAGGATACTACTGTTAAATTCCCAATCCTCATGTACCACGCCATCCATGTTATGGCTGCAGAGGAATCCGCTAACGCTAACTTGATTGTTGACCCTACAACATTCGAAAGCGAAATTAAAGCACTTGTTGATGCTGGTTATTACTTCCTCAGTCCAGAAGAGGCTTATAAGGTACTGACTGAAAATGTTCTGCCAAACGGTAATAACAAGATTGTCTGGCTCACTTTTGACGACAGTCTTTGGGATTTCTATAGCAATGCCTATCCAATCATGAAAAAATACGGCGTTAAGGCTACCAGCTTTGCCATTACTGGCTATGTCCAAAATAGTACAACCGGTTATTACACACCTGAACAGATGCTAGAAATGGAAAGTAACCGTATGTCTATTGAAAGTCATACGGTCAACCATCCCGACCTTGAAGTTTCAAGCAGCGACAGTCAAGCTAGTGAAATGAGCAATTCCGATGACTACCTCCAATCAACTCTTAACAAGGATGTTATCGCAATCGCCTACCCTGCCGGTCGCTATTCAGATACTACTCTATCTCTAGCAGCCAACAATTACAGTCTTGGCGTGACGACAAACGAAGGTCTTGCAAGCGCCGATAATGGTCTACTCAGCCTCAATCGTGTTCGTATCCTACCAACAACAACCGCAGAAAGTCTTTTACAGCAAATCGCAAACTAAGCAATCCTTTGAATGACTCATAATAAAAAAGCAAGGTCAAAAGCTTACTTTTTAGCTTTTCGCCCTGCTTTTTTTGGTCCTATCCAATTGTAGATGAGGAAGGCTAGATTTGCTATCAACAAACCGCCCCATAGTATAGCAAAACCTGTATTCCCTAGAAGAATGCTACGAATCATTCCAATGAGATAAAGTGTAATAAAAATAAAAGATGAAAGAATTTGGTAAGATAGCTTACCAGATGGCTTCTGTGACAAGTGATTACCTCCAAAATGTTGATTAGAAAAAGGAAAGGAAATGTGTCCAACAATTCTTAAGTAATCTTATCACGGATTCTACCAGCTGTCTAGGCTGATTCTGCTAAAATATGGCGGAGCTGTACTGCACTAGGCGATACAATTGGAAGGAAAGCTCCCTCATTCCAACGACGTGTGAAACTAGAGCTTGAATGTTTGAAATAGGCTCTACCACCTCCCGCCTGCAATTCAAGCAAGAGGGCATTAGCCACAACACCAACAATATCAATACGTAGTTGGAAGAGTTGACGAGGATTTTCAATGAAATAGCCTGGCTTGTTCAATCCCTCAAATAGAGGTTTACGAATAGCTTCTAGGCTATCAAGAGTCGCTTGCCACTCCTCACCCAAAACAGAGCGATTAGTGGCAAGGTCTTTTTCGACTTCATCAAGAGATCTTTCAGCTAAACCAAATGCCAAACCGAATTGGTATCCCAAAAACTCAGGACGAATGTCTGAAAGAAAGGCTATCGCATCTTCAGATAGAATCCAACGTTCATCCAACTCTACATTGTTAAAAGTTAGAGAAGCTGTATTTCCCCCTTGAAGGGAAACAAATTGAAGATCTTCTGAACGAGTAAGTCCTTCTGCTGTCGATGGGATAACCAAGGCAATCGGTTTCTTATCCCCATCCTTATAACCTGCTACAAAACTTGCTGTGAAGTTATCTGAACGCAAGTTTGTTACCCAAGGCAAACGTCCACGCAAGTAACGTTTGCCGTCTTTTTCAATAATTGTGACATTGAGGTCTTCAATCTGAGACAAAAATTTTGTAGCATTTGAAAGACCAGTTCCTGCTGAGAGTTTTCCTGTAATTAAATCATCTAGCCAATTGTCAATCAAATAATGATTCCCACTAGCAAGAATAGTTTCGATAAAGGTTCGTTGCCCCCAACCAATAAAGGATGCCGTCAAAGAGTGTTGCGCTAATTCTGCCAAGAAATTCACTACCTCAGTTTTGTCAGCGCCATCACCTCCAAGAGATTCTGGCAAGCCAACTTTAAAGACACCTTCCGCGGCAATCTTTTCCAACAATTGATCTGCTAAGGTTCCAGATTTCTGATCAATCTCTTCTGCATTAGCTTCCAGCCAATCAATAAATTCGTCTGATAAGTAGGCCATAGGCTACCTCCTTTGTCATTTCCAAATCACTAGATTATTTTGCGTACTGTTTCAATTCGTCATTAATAGGTGTGTCAGCCATGTTGTTAGCGTAATTGCAGAGCGTAGCCAAGCTCACACCAAGTACGACATCAAGAGCATTTTGCTCAGTGTATCCTGCTTCAAGAAAATCAGCGAAAGCTTCATCACCGACACGACCTTTGGTATTGATAACTGCGATAGTGAATTTTGCCAAGGTATCCAATTTTGGATCGTCATCAATTGGTGTCGCATTACGAAGTGCTTCGAGAAGGTCTGGTGCCATTTGAATCTGTTTGATAGAGAAAGCTGTGTGTCCAGCCACACAGAAGGCACAGCCATTAGTCACTGCAGCAGTGATTTGTACCACTTCACGTTCAGTTGGCGTCAATGAGTTACGTCGATTGATTGCACCTACTGTACGGTAGGTTTCAAGAGCAGTCGGAGCATTTGCAAGCAAACCGATCAAGTTAGGGATGTAACCACCATTATCTTCCTTAACAGTACGGAGAACATCTTTCACTTCCTCAGGTGCTGTTTCGATTGTATGAATTTGAAATTTTGACATGTGTTTTTACCTCATCTGTTTGATTGATTCTATCTTACCATGTCAAAAAACGCTTGCATAATCTATATTTTTTATGGCTGGCTATAAGAAAAATTTATAGTAAAAAAGGTTGAGACAACTCAACCTTTTAAAGATTATTTAAAGAAAAATCCTGAATAGCGGCAACCATGCGATTGACTTCAGTCGCTGGGAATAGCTGAGCTGCTGAGTTCTTATCATGACTGGTATTTTCAAAAGCGAAGATCGGTCGATTAGCCTCCTTAACTTTTTGCAATACATCATCTGCTTCAGGACCATGATTGATATCCAAATATGCTGAGGACAGCTGAATCAATTGACGAATGCGAGCATTGATGAGTTCTGGATAGATCATAACATTTGGATATTGTTCCAATTTTGACAAACGCTCAGATACTACAGTATAGGCTCCAATGTGGAATTGGACATCTGGGCAAAACTGGATCAAGTCTTCAATCGCTTCCAACTGATCAGTAGAAGTCAAGGTGAACACATGTAAATCTGATACAGACAACACACTCATGGCCTCTTTATAGGTCACTGGAGTCTTTCTCTGACCAGTCAACTCACTAAAGTCAAGCTGGAAATAATACCACCACAACTCTCTAAAACGCGCTACGCTATTTTCATTCCAAGGCTTATCGCTTGTTAAAAAATGAACAATATTTGGGATATGATCTGCAATGTCTAAATAAAGATAAGCTCGATGGTCATATCGACTAACTACGTCGTAAGTCTGAAAATTCCAAGTCTTATTCAACTTCAGCCAACGGTCTTTAAAGACAATATTGATGATGCTCTGATCACCATTTTTGACAAATTTATAGTTTTCATCTGCCGTCTTCAATAAAGTCTCAGTCATGTTTTCGCTGCGCCATAGATCCAAATCAGCAACCAACATACCAGTGTTAAAACCACCCGCTTCGTTTTTATGAGGATCCATTACCGCTGCCAGATAATTACCTTCAAGGTCAAGATTAAATAAATAATCAAGACTCGTATTGATCAACATATCTGAATCCAGATAAACAGCACGCGAGGCAGGGATAGCGTCAGCAAGAAAGAGACGGAACCAAGAGCTTACAGAAAGAAATGTTATCAGATGAGCAATATCTTGGCTATAAACCTTAACATTTGTCAAAGTAGACCCAAGTGGAGCTAATTTTTTATTGACCGAACGAATCCACTCAACTGGTGTATCTTGGTTAAAAAGATAAAAATCCACATCACGATTATAGACACAAACAGACTTAATTGTTACCAAAGCCTTATCTAAATAATTAGCATCTACTGCAAGTGCAATTGCCTTTCTCATTACTATTCCTCCTAATTATTATCTACAATTATACCTTTAACATTATATCACGAGAAAGAGTTAGAAGAAAGATAAAAACAAGGCAAAATTTAATCTAAAGCGCAATTGAAAAAGCTTATATGTAAAATAGATATCCTAACCAGAGACACAATGTTGCAATTGTAAACAAATGACGAAGTAATACTCTCTTTCGTCTACAATGTAATTCTTAAAATCTACTTTCGCCCATGTTTTTCTTTAGCAAGAAATCTTGTAAAGTCTACAAATTGTTCTGCCTCTTTTTGCCCCTTTTCGAGAAAAAGAAAAAACCGCTACTCCGAAGAATAGCGGTTTAATCATGTTTTTAGGCTACCTGAGTAGTTACCTTATTATTTAAGAGTAACTGAAGCTCCAGCTTCTTCAAGTTTAGCTTTGATTTCTTCAGCTTCTGCTGCTGCAACACCTTCTTTAAGAACTGATGGTGCACCGTCAACAAGAGCTTTAGCTTCTTTAAGACCTTCGCCTGTGATTTCACGTACAACTTTGATAACGCCAACTTTTTTGTCGCCAGCTGCAGTCAATTCAACGTCGAATGAGTCTTTAGCCGCACCAGCATCAGCAGGTCCAGCTACAGCAGCTACAGGAGCAGCAGCAGTAACGCCAAATTCTTCTTCGATAGCTTTTACAAGGTCGTTCAATTCAAGGATTGAAGCTTCTTTAATTTCAGCAATAATGTTTTCAATGTTCAATGCCATTGTGATTTCCTCCAAATATAAATTAAATATTAAATAATTGCGTAGCCTAGGCTACTTGTTTTGAAGAGATGCTTATGCAGCACCGTCTTCTTTGCTTTCTGCAACAGCTTTGACAGCGTATGCAACGTTGCGCACTGGCGCTTGAAGAACAGAAAGGAGCATAGAAAGCATACCTTCGCGGTTTGGCAATGTTGCAAGTGCTTGGATTTCTTCTTTTGAAGAAACAGCGCCTTCGATTGCACCACCTTTGATTTCAAGTGCTTCTGCGTCTTTAGCAAAATCGTTAATAACTTTAGCTGGTGCGATAACATCTTCGTTAGAAAATGCTACTGCAGATGGTCCAACAAAAAGTTCTTTAAGATCATCAAGACCTGCTTTTTCAGCTGCACGAGTCAAGATTGAGTTTTTGATAACTTTGAACTCAACATCGTTTTCACGAAGATTACGACGAAGTACAGTATCTTGCTCAACAGTAAGACCACGTGAGTCAACAACGACGATAGATGCTGCAGCTTTCATTTTCTCAGCAACGATTTCGACTTGTTCAGCTTTTTTAGCAATAATAGCTTCACTCATTTTTAGTTTTACCTCCGTAATTATTTTTGGGCTAGGCACAAAAAAATCGTACCTAAACCTAGACACGAAAGTACAATACGTTACAATTTTTAGTTACGTTTTGTGCCTCGGCAGGAATATTATGAGCAGTGCTCCCCTGCTGTCTTAGGTCAGTTTCATTACAAAACCTCATTTATAATAACATGATTTCGATACATCGTCAACTATTTTTTATTTTTTTCTTGTATTTTTTACAGTTATTAGCTAAATAAACATACTAAGATTAGTAGTGAGGAAATCTCCGACAGGAGAGAGTACTCACTACTTTTTCTTTGTGTTAAAGTAGAGGTGTCTTGTTAAGTCGT